>JAFKFM010000008.1:900000-1027480 GCA_017308135.1 Alphaproteobacteria bacterium | reverse complement strand
AGGTTGCCGCGAATGCCCTGCGCGACCGAGAAGGTCGACGCGTCGTCTTGCGCATCGGCGACGCGATAGCCGGTCTGCACCTGCTTGGAGGCGACGGACAGGGCCGACTGCGTGGTGCGCAACGAAGCGAGGGCGACGAGGGCGCCGACATTGGTGTTAATCGAATTCGACATCGTTAAGGCTCCCAACAGCCGGTCTTCTGTCGGCATTTCAGGGGAGAATTCCCCTGGATTCTGCTAAAAATTTTAGCAAAACCGCTCGATTCCTGTAACATAATGACAGGAAATTTGTATGCCAAACCCCGCAATCAATCCGATCATGTCATTGACATATTTATAAAATCAGGATTTTTGGCAATTCCGTTAAGAGATTGGCGTAACAGGAAAATTTACAGTTTTCACTTGGAGTATTGCAAAATAACTGCCTTCGCCATTCGATGCTATGCGTTTTTAGATACCCCAAATTTATGATGGTTAATTGCGCGATAAAATCGGCAGCGCCGCGCGCGGGTTGACGGAAATAGGGGGTACGGGTAGGAGAGGCGCCCGAACGCCGCTGGGGTTCGACGCTGGGCCCAAATCCGGCGACAGGCGGGCGTGGCGAAACTGGTAGACGCGCAAGATTTAGGTTCTTGTGACGAAAGTCGTGGGGGTTCAAGTCCCTCCGCCCGCACCAGCCTCGCCCGCGCGATCGAGCCTCCGGCGCCCCAACGACAAACGAGTTTTCAATCCATGCAAGTCACCGAAACGCTCAACGAAGGTCTCAAGCGCGGCTACAAGGTCGTCGTTTCGGCCGCCGACATCGCCCAGAAGATCGACGTCGAACTCGACGAAGTCGCCAAGAAGGCGAATCTGCCGGGCTTCCGTCCGGGCAAGGCGCCCAAGGGCGTCATCAAGAAGCGCTTCGGCCAGTCGGTGATGGGCGACGTGCTCCAGCGCGCGGTACAGGACACGACGAGCCAGGCGCTGCTCGAGCGCAACCTCAAGCCCGCGATGCAGCCGAAGATCGAAGTGACCTCGTTCGACGAGGGCAAGGACCTCGAATACACGGTGTCGCTGGAAGTGCTGCCGGAAATCGTGCCGGTCGATTTCAAAACCATCGATCTGGAACGTCCGAAGGCCGAACCGGGCGAAGCGGAAATCGCCAAGGCGCTCGACAGCCTCGCGGCCTCGCAGCGCAAGACCCAGAAGGTCGAAGCCGCGCGCGAAGCCAAGCTCGGCGACACCGCCGTGATCGATTTCGAAGGTTTCATGGACGGCGAAGCGTTCCCGGGCGGGAAGGGCAACGACCATCCCCTCGAACTCGGCTCCAACCAGTTCATCCCGGGCTTCGAAGCCCAGCTCGTCGGCAAGAAGGCCGGCGACAAGGTCGACGTGAACGTCACGTTCCCGGCCGAATACGGTTCGGAAAAGCTCGCGGGCAAGGCCGCGACCTTCAAGGTCGAGATCAAGGAGCTGCGCGAGCCGCTTCCCGTGACGATCGACGACGAATTCGCCAAGGGCCTCGGCTTCGAGGATCTGGAAACCGTCAAGAAGGTCGTGAAGGACCAGCTGTCGCGCGACTACCAGCGCGCCGCGCGCGCCAAGGTGAAGCGCGCGTTGCTCGACAAGCTGTCGGACGCGCATAGCTTCGAAGTGCCGCCGGGCATGCTCGAAATGGAATTCCAGCAGATCTGGGGCCAGGTCGAAGCCGATCGCAAGCGCGGCGTCGAGGACCCGGAACACAAGGGCAAGAACGACGACCAGCTGAAGGACGAGTACAAGGCGATCGCGCTGCGCCGCGTGCGCTTGGGCCTGCTGCTCGCCGAAGTCGGCCGCGCCAACGACGTCCAGGTCACGCAGGACGAAGTGAACCGGGCGCTGGGCGAACAGGTCCGCCGCTTCCCCGGCCAAGAACGCCAGGTCGTCGAATTCTACCGCTCGAATCCGGAACTGCTCGCCCAGCTGCGCGCGCCGATTTTCGAGGAGAAGGTCGTCGATTTCATCCTGGAACTCGCCAAGGTGACCGATAAGCCGGTTACCGTCGAGGAACTGTTCAAGGAAGACGAAGCCGCCTGATCCGGCTTCTTTTTTCCGATCTCTTGATCGAAGGGGGCTTTCGGACCTAAATGGTTCCGAAGGCCCTTTTCGTTTTCAGGCGCGTTAAGCGCAGGAGCACACCCCAATGTCGATCGACGTGCAGATGAACGCCCTCGTGCCGATGGTCATCGAACAGACCGCGCGCGGCGAGCGTGCCTTCGACATCTACTCGCGCCTGTTGAAGGAGCGGATCATTTTCATGGTCGGTCCCGTCAACGACGGCATCGCCAGCCTGATCTGCGCGCAGCTGCTGTTCCTGGAAAGCGAGAATCCGAAGAAGGACATCTCGCTCTACATCAATTCGCCGGGCGGCGTGGTGACGTCGGGTCTCGCGATGTACGACACGATGCAATATATCCGCCCCGACGTGGCGACGGTTTGCATCGGTCAGGCTTCGTCGATGGGCTCGCTGCTGCTCGCCGCCGGCGCCAAGGGCAAGCGTTTCTCGCTGCCCAATTCGCGCATCATGGTCCACCAGCCGTCGGGCGGCGCCCAAGGCCAGGCGACCGACATCGAAATCCAGGCGCGCGAAATCCTCAGCCTGCGCAAGCGCCTGAACGAGATCTATGTCCGCCACACCGGCCAGCCGCTCGAGGCGATCGAGCAGGCGCTGGAGCGCGACCGCTTCATGAACCCCGAGGAGGCGAAGGCCTTCGGTCTGATCGACGAAGTCGTCGTTCAGCGCCCGCCGCGCGCCGACGAGGGCAGCAAAGCCGCGTAAACGGTAGGGTTAACGCGTATCGTTCCCGCTCGGTTCGCCCGGGTGGTATTGTTGCTGCAAGGCCATCGCGGGGCTAACATCCCCGCAATACCGGAGTCCTTTTTCGGGGCGCCGGTCCGGACGGAGAACCGATGAACAAGTCCTCGGGCGATTCCAAGAACACGCTGTACTGCTCGTTCTGCGGCAAGAGCCAGCACGAGGTCCGCAAGCTGATCGCGGGCCCGACCGTATTCATCTGCGACGAATGCGTCGAATTGTGCATGGACATCATTCGCGAGGAGCACAAGACCACCCTCGTGAAGTCGCGCGACGGCGTGCCCACGCCGAAGGACATCTGCACCGTTCTCGACGATTACGTGATCGGCCAGGAACACGCCAAGCGCGTGCTGTCGGTGGCCGTGCATAATCACTACAAGCGCCTGGCCCATGGCGGGAAGGGCGCGGAAGTCGAGATCGCCAAGTCGAACATCATGCTCGTCGGCCCCACGGGTTGCGGCAAGACGCTGCTGGCCCAGACGCTGGCGCGTATCATCGACGTGCCGTTCACGATGGCCGACGCCACCACGCTGACCGAGGCCGGTTACGTAGGCGAGGACGTCGAAAACATCATCCTGCGTCTGCTCCAAGCCGCCGACTACAACGTCGAGCGCGCGCAGCGCGGCATCGTCTATATCGACGAAGTCGACAAGATCAGCCGCAAATCCGAAAACCCGTCGATCACGCGCGACGTGTCGGGCGAAGGCGTGCAGCAGGCGCTGCTCAAGATCATGGAAGGCACGATCGCCTCCGTGCCGCCGCAAGGCGGGCGCAAGCATCCGCAGCAGGAATTCCTGCAGGTCGACACGACCAACATCCTGTTCATCTGCGGCGGCGCGTTCGCCGGCCTCGAGAAGATCATCGCGCAGCGCTCGCGCGGCACGTCGATCGGTTTCGGCGCCGATGTGCGCGGGCCCGAGGAACGGACCGCCGGCCACATTCTGCGTGAAGTGGAGCCCGAGGATCTGTTGCGCTTCGGCCTGATCCCGGAGTTCATCGGCCGTCTGCCGGTGGTCGCGACGTTGTCCGACCTGTCGGAAGACGCGCTGATCGACATCCTGCAAAAACCCAAGAACGCGCTGGTGAAGCAGTATCAGCGCCTGTTCGAGATGGAAGGCATCAAGCTCACCTTCGCGGAAGACGCGTTGCGCGCCATTTCGCGCAAGGCGATCCAGCGCAAGACGGGTGCGCGCGGCTTGCGTTCCATCATGGAAGGCATCCTGCTCGACACGATGTTCGATCTGCCCGGCATGACCGGCATCGAAGAAGTCGTGATCAATGGCGAGGTCGTCGAAGGCCGCGCCAAGCCCTTGCAAGTGCACGGCGATCGCGCCATGCCCCAGCAAGTCGGCGGCGCTTCGGCGTAAGTCCAAGGCGTAGGGCGGCGCGCCCCTAGAAGGCGCGTCGCCGGCCCCAGGCCGAGTCGGGCTTGATCCCCGGCCGCTTC
The DNA here is from genome assembly GCA_017308135.1 of Alphaproteobacteria bacterium. Classification (NCBI taxonomy): domain Bacteria; kingdom Pseudomonadati; phylum Pseudomonadota; class Alphaproteobacteria; species Alphaproteobacteria bacterium. Next base: position 1,023,198 of record JAFKFM010000008.1, on the reverse strand, counting down.
GGGCCCAACTTTCCTTCCGTGGGCATCCGCTTCAGGATGCTTTTATCGTCGTCGAAGACGCGTGTGCCATTCGCCCGTCAGCGGGGGATGGCCGAAAGCGGGCTTCTTTCAGGAGTTACGGGTTTCATGGAAAGCACAAGCGGGACGCTCTATCCGGTACTGCCGTTGCGCGACATCGTCGTGTTCCCGCACATGATCGTGCCGTTGTTCGTCGGTCGCGAAAAGTCGGTCCGTGCGCTCGAAGACGTGATGAAGGACGACAAGCAGATCTTGCTCGTCGCCCAGAAGAACGCCGCGCAGGACGATCCGCAGCCCGACGACATCTACGAAGTCGGCACGATCGGCACGGTGCTGCAATTGCTGAAGCTGCCCGACGGCACCGTGAAGGTGCTGGTCGAAGGCGGCACGCGCGCGCGCGTGTCCAAATGGGTCGAGAACCCGAATTTCTTCCAAGCCTACGCCGAAGCGATGCCCGACAAGACGGGCCCGGCGGCGGAGATGGAAGCGCTCGTGCGCACGGCCGTCGGCCAGTTCGAGCAGTACATCAAGCTCAACCGCAAGATCCCGCCCGAAGTGCTGGTGTCGGTCAATCAGATCGACGAGCCGGGCAAGCTCGCGGACACGATCGCGTCGCACTTGGCTTTAAAGATCGCTGAAAAACAGGAGCTTCTCGACATCGACACCGTTTCCCAGCGCCTGGAGAAGATCTACGGCGCGATGGAAGGCGAGATCGGCGTCCTGCAGGTGGAAAAGCGCATCCGGAACCGCGTCAAACGGCAGATGGAGAAGACGCAGCGCGAGTACTATCTGAACGAACAGCTCAAGGCGATCCAGAAGGAGCTGGGCGAGCAGGACGACGGCAAGGACGAAGCGTCGGAGCTCGAAGAGCGGATCAAGAAGACCAAGCTCTCGAAAGACGCGCGCGACAAGGCGATGGCGGAGCTGAAGAAGCTGCGGTCCATGAGCCCGATGTCGGCCGAAGCCACGGTGGTGCGCAACTATCTCGACTGGATCCTGACGATCCCGTGGAAGAAGCGCACCAAGATCAAGCGCGACGTGAAGAACGCCGCCAAGTTGCTCGACGCCGACCATTACGGCCTGGAGAAGGTCAAGGAGCGCGTCGTCGAATACTTGGCCGTGCAGGAGCGCACGGTGAAGCTGCGCGGCCCCATCCTGTGCCTCGTCGGTCCGCCCGGCGTGGGCAAGACGTCGCTCGGCAAGTCCATCGCGAAGGCGACGGGCCGCAACTTCGTGCGCGTGTCGCTCGGCGGCGTGCGCGACGAGGCGGAAATCCGCGGCCATCGACGGACCTATATCGGTTCGATGCCCGGCAAGATCATCCAGGGCATGAAGAAGGCGAAGTCGTCGAATCCCTTCTTCCTGCTCGACGAGATCGACAAGCTGGGCGCCGATTGGCGCGGCGACCCCGCGTCGGCGCTGCTCGAAGTGCTCGATCCCGAACAGAACTCGACGTTCAACGATCATTACCTCGAGGTCGATTACGACCTGTCGGACGTGATGTTCGTGACGACGGCGAACACGCTGCGCATGCCCCAGCCGCTGCTGGACCGCATGGAGATCATCCGCCTGTCGGGTTACACCGAGGAGGAGAAGATCGAAATCGCGCGCCGGCACTTGATCCCGAAGCAGGAGGAAATGCACGGGCTCAAGAAGGGCGAGTGGGCGATCACCGACGAAGGCTTGCGCGATCTGATCCGCTTCTACACCCGCGAAGCGGGCGTGCGCAGTCTGGAACGCGAGATCGCGGGCCTGACGCGCAAGGCGGTGAAGACGATCCTGGTCGACGGCGTGAAGTCGGTGAAGGTCAGCACCAAGAATCTCGAGAAATTCGCCGGCGTGAAGAAATTCCGCTGGGGCGAAGTCGAGCTCGAGGATCGCGTGGGCCTGGTCAACGGTCTCGCCTGGACGGAAGTCGGCGGCGAAGTGTTGACGATCGAGGCCGTCCTCTCGCCCGGCAAGGGCAAGATGACGATCACCGGCAAGCTCGGCGACGTGATGCAGGAATCGGTGCAGGCCGCGGCGGCTTACGTCCGCAGCCGGGCCACGAGCTTCGGCATCAAGCCGCCGCTGTTCGACAAGCGCGACATCCACATTCACGTGCCGGAAGGGGCGACGCCCAAGGACGGTCCGTCGGCGGGTGTCGGCATGGTCACGGGCATCGTCTCCGTGCTCACGGGCATCGCCGTGCGCAAGGATGTGGCGATGACCGGCGAGATCACGCTGCGCGGCCGCGTGCTGCCGATCGGCGGCTTGAAGGAAAAGCTGCTGGCCGCGTTGCATGCCGGCATCAAGACCGTGCTGATCCCGAAGGACAACGAGAAGGACTTGGTCGAGATTCCCGAGAACGCGAAGAAGGGGCTCGATATCGTTCCGGTGTCCACGGCCGACGAAGTGCTCGCGCGCGCGCTGACCGAACCGCTCAAGCCGATCGAGTGGAAGGAACCCGACATCGAAGCGGTGCCCGCGAAAACGGGAACCGACGACGCGACGACGGGACTGCGCACGCACTGAAAACTTCCGCGTCCAAGTGGATAAAAGACGGCCGGTTGGGGATAACCCAGCCGGCCGTACGTTTATCGGACGTTGTCAAGATGGATTTCCGACTCGACGTGATTGACGCGGGCGCTTCGCTTTGCCAAGAACGGTCCGCACAAACGAGCGGGGCCGGGGCCTTGAATAAGAACGATTTGATCGCCGCCGTCGCGGCGGAAACCGAATTGAGCAAGGATCAGGCATCCGCCGCTCTCGACGCCGCGTTCGACACGATCGCGCGGCAATTGCGCAAGGGCGGGGAAGTGAAGCTGTTCGGCTTCGGCACGTTCTACGTGTCCCAGCGCAAGGCCTGCCAGGGCCGCAACCCGCGCACCGGCGAAGCGATCCGTTTGAGCGCCACGCGCGCGCCCAAATTCAAAGCGGGCAAACACTTGAGGGACGGGCTGAACTAAGCCACAACCTCTCTGCCGGGAAGGGCGGTTAGCTCAGCGGGAGAGCGTCTCGTTTACACCGAGAGGGTCGGGGGTTCGATCCCCTCACCGCCCACCACCGGCGCTTTCAAGGTGGGGTCCGATGAAGATCGACGGCAAGCATTATCGAACGATTTGGCCCGTCGCTGACGGCGCCGTCGCGGTCGAAGTGATCGACCAGACCAAACTGCCCCATAAATTCGAAACCAAGCGGCTCGCCACACTCGACGAAGCCGCCCACGCGATCAAAGCGATGATCGTGCGCGGCGCGCCGTTGATCGGCGCCACCGCCGCCTACGGTATGGCGATCGCGCTTGCCGCCGATCCGTCCGACGCCGCGATGAACGCCGCCTACGACAAGCTGGCGGCGACGCGCCCCACGGCGATCAATCTGCGCTGGGCGCTCGATCGCGTGCGCAACGCCGTGGCGCCGTTGGCGCCCGCCGCGCGCGCCAAGCTCGCCTGGGCGCTCGCCGCCGGAATCTGCGACGAGGACGTGTCGATCTGCGAAGCGATCGGCGATCAGGGCTTGAAGCTGATCGAAGCGGCCTGGGACAAGAAGGGCCGTCAGGGCGTCGTCAACATCCTGACCCATTGCAATGCCGGCTGGCTTGCGACCGTCGATTGGGGCACGGCCATCGCGCCGATCTACAAGGCGTTCGACAAGGGCATTCCCGTGCATGTGTGGGTCGACGAAACCCGGCCGCGCAACCAAGGCGCTTCGCTCACTGCGTTCGAACTCGGCCGCCATGGTGTGCCGCATCACATCGTCGCCGACAATTCGGGCGGGCATTTGATGCAGCACGGGCTCGTCGATCTTTGCATCGTCGGCACCGATCGCGTCACCGCGCGCGGCGACGTTTGCAACAAGATCGGCACGTATCTGAAGGCGCTGGCCGCGCAGGATAACGGCGTGCCGTTCTATGTCGCGTTGCCGAGTCCGACGATCGATTGGACCGTCGTGGACGGCGTTAAGGAAATCCCGATCGAGGAACGCGCGTCGCTGGAAGTCACGCGCATCGCCGGGCGTTTGGCCGATGGCAGCGTGGTGGAGGTCGATATCGCGGCCCCGGGTAGCCCCGCGCGCAACGATGCGTTCGACGTGACGCCCGCGCGACTCGTGACCGCACTCGTTACGGAGCGCGGCATCTGTCCTGCGACCCGCGACGGGCTGCTGGGGCTATTCCCCGAAGCTAAAACCCGCGCGGCGGGCGAGTAAGCGAAGATTTTGACGGACTTAACCCACAATGCTTGACGGGGCAGGGGTGGGGCTGTAAACACCGCCGTCCTTCGAGCGGAGTCCGGTATGCGGGCGTAGCTCAGTTGGTTAGAGCGCCGGCCTGTCACGCCGGAGGCCGCGGGTTCAAGTCCCGTCGCTCGCGCCACTCCGCCGAAGGACTTTTCCCCTATCTCCTACCAATTCGATTGGTTGCTGCATTGCGGCATCCGCTTGTGTGCGGTGCCCTAATGTATTGGCAAGATTGACCGCGATGGCCTATACGGTGGGCGTCGATCGGCGTATCGTCGCGCCGTTCGGGAAGTCGAGGGGAGCATGGACGCGAACACCGAGCTATTGCGGGAGTACCTCCCGATATTGCTGTTCTTGGGCCTTGCGATCGCGTTGTCGGTCGTGATGGTCCTGGCCTCGCTGGTCGCCGGCCGCCAACGCCCCGACGCCGAAAAGCTCTCCGCCTACGAATGCGGATTCGAAGCCTTCGAGGATGCGCGCCGCAAATTCGACGTGCGCTTCTATCTCGTGGCCATCCTTTTCATCATCTTCGACCTCGAAGTCGCCTTCCTCTTCCCCTGGGCCGTGGCGCTGGGCGAGATCGGCATGTTCGGTTTCTGGTCGATGGTCGTGTTCCTCGGCGTGCTGACGATCGGCTTCGCCTATGAATGGCGCAAGGGAGCGCTCGAATGGGAGTGATCCAGATCCCCGGTTCCGGCGCACCGCTGGCGCCCGGTGCCGCGCAAGACGCGCTGCTGAAGGCCGCGACGGACGAGCTGACCGAGAAGGGCTTCGTCATCGCGCAGCTCGACAAGCTCGTCGCCTGGGCGCGCACCGGCTCGCTGTGGCCGATGACGTTCGGCCTCGCGTGCTGCGCGGTCGAGATGATGCACACCGCCGCCAGCCGCTACGACCTCGACCGGTTCGGCATGGTGTTCCGGCCGAGCCCGCGCCAATCCGACGTGATGATCGTCGCCGGCACGCTCACCAATAAAATGGCGCCCGCCTTGCGCAAGGTCTACGACCAGATGGCCGAGCCGCGCTGGGTGCTGTCGATGGGCAGCTGCGCCAATGGCGGCGGCTACTACCATTACAGCTATTCGGTGGTGCGCGGCTGCGACCGCATCGTGCCCGTCGACATCTACGTGCCCGGCTGTCCGCCGACCGCCGAGGCGCTGCTTTACGGAATTCTGCAGCTTCAGAAGAAGATCAAGCGCACGACCTCCATCCTGCGCTAGTTCGGGTTTTTGGGAGCCGGTACTTCATGGCCGAGTGGGTGGACGAGGGGCTTCAGCCCCTGGCCGAGCGGATCGCGGGCGCTTTGGGCGCCGATCTGATCGGTCACGAGATCGCGAAGGGCGAGCTGGCGCTGACCGTGCGCCGCGACGCCATCGTGCGCGTGCTGACGTATTTGCGCGACGACGACGCGTGCAAGTTCGGCGCGTTGATGGATGTGTGCGGCGTCGATTGGCCGGCCAAGCCCGAGCGGTTCGAGGTCGTCTACAATCTTCTGTCGATGCGCCATAACCGCCGCATCCGCGTGAAGCTGACGACCGACGAAAACAATCCGGTGCCGTCGGCCGTGGGCGTGTTTCCGTCGGCGGGCTGGTTCGAGCGCGAGACCTGGGACATGTACGGCGTGTTCTTCGCCGACCATCCCGATCTGCGCCGCATCCTGACCGATTACGGTTTCGAAGGGCATCCGCTGCGCAAGGACTTCCCGCTCACGGGCCATGTCGAAGTGCGCTACGACGCCGAGCAGCGCCGCGTCGTCTACGAACGCGTGAAGCTGACGCAGGATTTCCGCAGCTTCGATTTCATGTCGCCGTGGGAAGGCCTGGGCCTCAACCAGCTCGGCGAGCCGAAGCCGCCGCTGCCGGGCGACGAAAAGGCGAAGGGACAGTAATCATGGCCGAACCCGTCGCCACGACGAACGTCGCCGCCGATCCGGATCACGCCGCCGGCCAGGTCAAGATCAAGAACTACTCGCTCAATTTCGGGCCGCAGCATCCGGCCGCGCACGGCGTGCTGCGCCTCGTGCTCGAAATGGACGGCGAGGTGATCGAGCGCGCCGATCCGCATATCGGCTTGCTCCATCGCGGCACCGAGAAACTCATCGAGTACAAGACGTATCTCCAGGCGGTGCCGTATTTCGACCGCCTCGACTACGTCTCGCCGATGAACCAGGAGCACGCCTACGCGCTGGCGGTGGAAAAGCTGCTGGGCATCCAGGCGCCGCCACGCGCGCAATATATCCGCGTGCTCTACGCCGAAATCGGCCGCATCCTGAATCACATCCTCAACGTCACGACCTTCGCCCTCGACGTCGGCGCCATGACGCCGCTGCTATGGGGCTTCGAAGAGCGCGAAACGCTGATGGAGTTCTACGAGCGCGTGTGCGGCGCGCGTCTGCACGCGGCGTATTTCCGCCCGGGCGGGGTGTCGCAGGACATGCCCGCGGGTCTCGCCGACGACATGATGAAGTTCGTCGAGCATTTCCCGAAGATCATCGACGACATCGAAACGCTGCTGACCGAAAACCGCATCTTCAAGCAGCGCACGGTCGATATCGGCGTGGTGTCGAAGGCGGACGCGCTGGCCTGGGGTTTCTCGGGCCCGATGGTGCGCGGGTCGGGCATTCCGTGGGATCTGCGCAAGTCGCAGCCCTACGACGCCTACGACCAGATGGAATTCGACGTGCCCATCGGCAAGAACGGCGATTGCTACGATCGCTATCTGTGCCGGATGGAGGAAATGCGCCAGTCGCTGCGGATCATGAAGCAGTGCCTGGAGAAGATGCCTTCCGGTCCCGTGAAGGGCCCGGACCGCAAGGTGACGCCGCCGACGCGCGGCGAGATGAAGAAGTCGATGGAAGCGCTGATCCATCACTTCAAGCTCTATACCGAGGGCTATCACGTGCCCGCGGGCGAGACCTACACCGCCGTCGAAGCGCCCAAGGGCGAGTTCGGCGTGTATCTCGTTTCCGACGGCACGAACAAACCCTATCGCTGCAAGATCCGCGCACCCGGTTTCGCGTTCCTGCAGGCGATGGATTTCCTGGCCAAGGGCCACATGTTGGCCGACGTCGTCGCGATCATCGGTTCGCTCGACATCGTGTTCGGAGAAGTCGATCGATGAGCGGCGCAAACCACTCTCACGTCGAACAGCCGGCGAGCTTCGTTTTCACGCCCGAATATCTGGCGCGTGCGCAGCGCATCATTGCCAAGTACCCGCCGGGCCGTCAGGCCAGCGCCGTGCTGCCGCTGCTCGACCTCGCGCAACGCCAGCACCATAATTGGCTGCCGCGCGCGGCGATGGATTACATCGCCGGCTTGCTCGATATGGCGCCGATCCGCGTCTACGAAGTCGCGACCTTCTATTCGATGTTCAACCTCGCGCCCGTCGGCAAGTGGTTCCTGCAAGTCTGCACGACCACGCCGTGCTGGCTGCGCGGCTCCGACGAAGTGATGGCCGCGTGCGAGCGCAAGCTCGGCATCAAGGGCCAGCAGGACGCGTCGTTCCTGCATTCGGCCGACGGCCAGTTCACCGTGCGCGAAGTCGAATGCCTGGGGGCGTGCGTCAACGCGCCGATCATCCAGGTGAACGACGATTTCTACGAAGATCTCGACGGTCCGCTGACCGAAAAGCTGATCGACGCGCTGCGCAGCGGCCAAGTGCCGCCCAAGGGTTCGATGAAGGGCCGTCAGCATTCGATGCCCGAAGGCGGGCGCACGTCGCTGACCGAGTTCGCGGCCAAGACGGGTGCCGGAGAAGACTGATGCTTCAGGACAAGGACCGCATCTTCACCAATCTCTATGCCGACGGCGACTGGGGCCTGAAAGGCGCCATGGCGCGCGGCGATTGGGACGGCACCAAGGACATTCTCGCCAAGGGCCGCGACTGGATCATCAAGGAAGTCCAGGATTCGGGCCTGCGCGGGCGCGGCGGTGCGGGCTTCCCGACCGGCATGAAATGGTCCTTCATGCCGAAGAAATCGGATGGCCGTCCGCATTATCTGGTCGTCAACGCCGACGAATCCGAACCGGGTACGTGCAAGGATCGCGAGATCCTGCGCCACGATCCGCATAAGCTGATCGAAGGCTGCCTGATCGCCGGTTTCGCGATGGGCGCCAATGCCGCCTACATCTATGTGCGCGGCGAGTTCTACAACGAAGCCTCGCATCTCGAACTCGCGGTGCAGCAAGCCTACGACGCCAAGCTGCTCGGCGACGACGCGTGCGGCTCGGGCTGGAAGTTCGACGTTTATGTGCATCGCGGTGCCGGCGCCTATATCTGCGGCGAAGAAACCGCGCTGATCGAATCGCTCGAAGGCAAGAAGGGCCAGCCGCGCCTGAAGCCGCCCTTCCCGGCGGGTGTCGGCCTCTATGGCTGCCCGACGACCGTGAACAACGTGGAATCCATCGCCGTCGCGCCGACGATCATCCGTCGCGGTGCCGCGTGGTTCGCCGGTATCGGCCGGCCCAAGAATTCGGGCACGAAGCTGTTCTGCATCTCCGGCCATGTGAACAAGCCTTGCACGGTCGAAGAAGCGATGAGCATCCCGCTGAAGGAGCTCATCGAGAAGCATTGCGGCGGCGTGCGCGGCGGCTGGGATAATCTGCTCGCGGTCATTCCGGGCGGCTCGTCGGTGCCGGCGTTGCCCAAGTCGATCTGCGACACGGTGCTGATGGATTTCGACGCGCTGCGCGAGCATCGCTCGGGGCTGGGCACGGCCGCCGTGATCGTCATGGACAAGTCGACCGACATCGTGAAGGCGATCGCGCGCCTGTCGCGTTTCTACATGCACGAAAGCTGCGGCCAGTGCACGCCGTGCCGCGAAGGGACGGGCTGGCTCTACCGCGTCATGCAGCGCATGGTGAAGGGCCAGGCCGATCTTTCCGAGATCGACATGCTGGAAGAAGTCACCCGCCAGATCGAAGGTCACACGATCTGCGCGCTGGGCGACGCGGCCGCATGGCCCGTGCAGGGCTTGATCCGCAATTTCCGCCCGCACATGGAACAGCGCATCCGCGACTACAAGGCGGCGCTCACCGCCCAGGCCGCGGAATAACGGGAAGCGAACGATGCCGAAAGTCACCATCGACGGCGAAACGATCGAAGTGCCCGCGGGCATCACGGTCCTCCAAGCCTGCGAGATCGCGGGCAAGGAAGTGCCGCGCTTCTGCTATCACGAGCGCCTGTCGGTCGCCGGCAATTGCCGCATGTGCCTCGTCGAGATGGAGAAGAGCCCGAAGCCCGTCGCGTCCTGCGCGATGCCGGTCGCCGAAGGCCAAGTCATCAAGACCGACACGCCGCTGGTCAAGAAGGCCCGCAACGGCGTGATGGAATTCCTGCTGATCAACCATCCGCTCGACTGCCCGATCTGCGATCAGGGCGGCGAATGCGATTTGCAGGATCAGGCGATGTCCTACGGCAAGGACAGCAGCCGCTATCACGAGAACAAGCGCGCCGTGCCCGACAAGGAAATCGGGCCGCTGGTCAAGACGACCATGACGCGCTGCATCCATTGCACGCGCTGCGTGCGCTTCTCGACCGAAGTCGCGGGCAACGAGGAACTCGGCGCCGTGTTCCGCGGCGAGCATATGGAAATCGACACGTATGTGGAGAAGGCGCTGACCAGCGAACTCTCCGGCAATATCGTCGATTTGTGCCCGGTCGGCGCTTTGACGTCGAAGCCTTACGCCTTCACGGCGCGCCCGTGGGAACTGCGCAAGACGGAATCGATCGACGTGTTCGACGCGCTGGGCGCGTCGATCCGAGTCGACGCGCGCGGCGGCGAAGTGTTGCGCGTTCTGCCGCGCTTGAACGAGGAAACGAACGAGGAGTGGATCGGCGACAAGTCGCGCCACGCCGTCGACGGTTTGAAGCGCCAGCGCCTCGACCGTGCGTATCTGCGCAAGGACGGCAAGCTCCAGCCCATTTCGTGGGCCGAGGCGCTGACCGCCGCCGCCGCCAAGCTCAAGGGCACGAACGCGTCGCGCATCGGCGCGATCGCCGGCGATCTCGCCGACGCTGAATCGGTTGCCGCCCTGAAGGATATTCTCGCCGGGCTCGGCGTCGCCAATCTCGATTGCCGCCAAGATGGCGCCAAGATCGATCCGGTGAACCGCGCGTCGTGGCTGTTCAACTCGACCGTCCAAGGCATCGAAGATGCCGACGCGATCCTGCTGATCGGCACCAATCCGCGCTGGGAAAGCCCGGTGCTGAACGCGCGCATCCGCAAGCGCTACCGTGCGGGCGGGGTGAAGATCGCCGCGATCGGGCCGCAGCTCGATCTGCGCTACAAATACGAATATCTCGGCGCGGGCCCGACGACGCTCGCCGACTTGGCTTCGGGCAAGAACGCGTTCTTCGAGACTTTGAAGAATGCGCAGAAGCCGACGCTGATTATCGGCATGGGTGCCCTCGCGCGCGCCGACGGTGCGGCCGTGTTGGCGCTGGCGGGCGAACTCGCCGCCAAGGCCGGTATCGTCAAGGACGGCTGGAACGGCTTCAACGTGCTCAACACCGCCGCGGGCCGCGTGGGTGCCCTCGAACTCGGCTTCGTGCCGGGGGCGAACGGGCGCGACGTCGCCGGCATTCTCGACGGTGCTTCGAAGGGCGAGATCGACGTCGTCTATCTGCTGGGGGCCGACGAGATCGACACGTCGAAGCTCAGCAAGGCGTTCGTCATCTATCAGGGCCATCACGGCGACAAGGGTGCCCATCGCGCCGATCTGATCCTGCCGGGTGCCGCCTATACCGAGAAGAACGCGACCTATGTGAACGTCGAAGGCCGCGCGCAGCACGCGCGTATCGCCGTGTTCCCGCCGGGCGAAGCGAAGGAGGATTGGAAGATCCTGCGCGCGCTGTCCGACGCGCTGGGCGCCAAGCTGCCTTACGACACGCTGTCGCAGTTGCGCGCGCGCTTGGCGAAGGCGTCGCCCGTGTTCGCCGAAATCGAAACCGCCCATCCGGCCGCCACGCTCGGCGCGCTGGGCAAGGCGGGCGCGGTGGACCCGGCGGCGTTCGTCTCGCCGATCGACAATTACTATATGACCGACCCGATCAGCCGCGCCTCGGCGACGATGGCCGAGTGCACCCGGGTCTACGTGAAGGGCGAAGCGCCCCGGACCGGTACGCATGGCTGAGAACGATCTCCTCTGGGGCGTGATCGTCCCCGGCGCCATCATCATCGCGAAGATCCTCGCGATCGTGGTGCCGCTGCTCGTGGCCGTCGCCTTCCTGACGCTCGCCGAGCGTAAGGTCATCGGCGCCATGCAGCTGCGCAAAGGCCCGAACGTCGTCGGGCCCTTCGGCCTGTTGCAGCCTTTCGCCGATGGCCTGAAGCTGCTGCTCAAGGAAACCATCGTGCCGACCGGCGCCAACCGGTTCGTGTTCATGATGGCGCCGATGGTGACGTTCCTGCTCAGCCTCGTCGCCTGGGCGGTGATCCCGTTCGATTACGGGATCGTGCTGTCCGATCTGAACGTCGGCATCCTCTATCTCTTCGCGATTTCGTCGCTGGGCGTCTACGGCATCATCATGGCCGGCTGGGCGTCGAACTCGAAATACGCGTTCCTGGGCGCCATGCGCTCGGCGGCGCAGATGGTGTCCTACGAAGTCTCGATCGGCTTTGTCATCATCACCGTGCTGCTCTGCGTCGGTTCGCTGAACCTGACCGACATCGTGATGGCGCAGAAGAACATGTGGTTCGCCGTGCCGCTGTTCCCGATGTTCGTCATCTTTTTCATCTCGGCTTTGGCGGAAACGAACCGCTCGCCCTTCGACTTGCCCGAAGGCGAGTCCGAAATCGTCGCCGGCTATTTCGTCGAGTATTCGTCGATGAGCTTCGCGCTGTTCTTCCTGGGCGAATACGCGGCGATGATCCTGATGAGCGGGATGACCTCGATCCTGTTCCTGGGCGGCTGGCTGCCGCCGGTCGATATCGCGCCCTTCAACTGGGTGCCGGGCCCGATCTGGTTCGCGCTGAAAGTCGCGTTCTGCCTGTTCGTGTTCCTGTGGGTGCGCGCGACGATGCCGCGCTACCGCTACGACCAGCTCATGCGTCTCGGTTGGAAAGTGTTCCTGCCGTTCTCGCTGTTCTGGGTGGTCTTGACCGCCGGCGTGCTGATGGCCACCGGCTGGGTCCCGCGCTGAGGGGATGGGGAGAAACACAATGGCCACCGGCCTCGACCGCGCCGCGAAATCGCTGCTCCTGTCCGAACTCGTCACGGGCATGGCGCTGACCTTGAAGTATTTCTTCAAGCCGACCGTGACGATGAACTACCCCTACGAGAAGGGCCCGATCTCGCCGCGTTTCCGCGGCGAGCATGCGCTGCGCCGCTACGCCTCGGGCGAAGAACGCTGCATCGCGTGCAAGCTGTGCGAGGCCGTGTGCCCCGCCCAGGCGATCACGATCGAGGCCGAGCCGCGCGACGACGGCAGCCGCCGCACGACGCGCTACGACATCGACATGACGAAATGCATCTATTGCGGCTTCTGCCAGGAAGCCTGCCCGGTGGACGCGATCGTCGAAGGTCCGAATTTCGAGTTCGCGACCGAAACGCGCGAAGAGCTGATGTACAACAAAGCCAAATTGCTGGCGAACGGCGACCGCTGGGAGGCCGAGATCGCGGCCAATCTCGCGGCCGACGCGCCGTATCGTTGAGGGCGAGGGGATGCTCCAGACCATCGTCTTCTACCTGTTCTCGGCCGTGTTGATCGGCGGCGCCACCATGGTCGTGGTCGCGCGCAACCCGGTCCACTCGGTCCTGTTCCTGATCCTGTGCTTCTTCAACGCGGCCGGCTTGTTCGTGCTGATGGGTGCGGAATTCCTCGCGATGCTGCTGGTCGTCGTCTATGTCGGCGCGGTCGCGGTGCTGTTCATGTTCGTCGTCATGATGCTGGACGTGGACTTCGCCAAGCTGCGCAGCGGCTTCGCGAATTACCTGCCCATCGGGGCGGCGATCGGCCTTGTGCTTGTGGCCGAACTCATCCTCGTCTTCGGCGCTTGGACCGTGTCGCCCGCGTTGCCCGAAGCGATGGCGCTGCCGATCCCCGATCCTTCGCAGATCCACAACACGAAGGCGCTCGGCCTCGTGCTCTACGACGATTACGTCTACGTGTTCCAGGCTTCGGGCCTCGTGCTGCTCGTCGCGATGGTGGGGGCGATCGTCCTCACTTTGCGCGAGCGCGAGGGCGTGAAGCGCCAGTCGATCGCCCGCCAGGTTGCGCGCACGCGCGCCGAAGGTGTCGCCGTCGTCTCGGTCGAAAGCCGCAAGGGGGTCGACGTCTGATGGCCATCGGTCTCGCGCATTACCTCGCCGTCGCGGCGATCCTGTTCACGCTCGGCGTCGTCGGCATCTTCCTCAACCGGAAGAACGTGATCGTCATTCTTATGTCGATCGAATTGATGCTGCTTGCGGTGAACATAAACTTCGTCGCGTTCTCGACCCATTTGGGCGACCTGGTCGGCCAGGTCTTCGCGCTGTTCGTGCTGACCGTCGCGGCCGCCGAAGCCGCCATCGGGCTCGCGATCCTCGTCGTCTATTTCCGCAATCGCGGGACGATCGAGGTCGACGACATCAACATGATGAAGGGCTGATCCGGGCCATGTACTCCGCCGCCGTCCTTCTCCCGCTTCTCGGTTTCGCGATCGCCGGTCTGGCGATGGCCTCGTCGCTGCCCCACGCGACCAAGGAACGCGTCGCCCAATACGTGACCACGGGCTGCGTGATGCTCGCAGGCCTCTTCTCGCTGGTCATCTTCTACCAGGTCGGCGTGCAGGGGCAGACCCGCACGGTCGAGTTGTTCACCTGGATCGAAAGCGGCGCCTTCGTCGCCAACTGGGCGCTGAAATTCGACGCGCTGTCGGCGACGATGCTGTGCGTCGTCACCATCGTCTCGTCGATGGTGCATCTCTATTCCATCGGCTACATGGCCGAGGACAAGTCGATCCCGCGCTTCATGGCGTATCTGTCGCTGTTCACCTTCTTCATGCTGATGCTGGTGACGGCCGACAATTTCATCCAGATGTTCTTCGGCTGGGAAGGCGTGGGTCTCGCGTCGTACCTGCTGATCGGCTTCTGGTACGAGAAGGAAAGCGCCAACGAAGCCTCGATCAAGGCGTTCCTCGTGAACCGCGTCGGCGATTTCGGCTTCGCCCTGGGCATCTTCGCCTGCTTCCTGCTGTTCGGCTCGGTCCAGTTCGACCAGATTTTCGCGGCCGCCCCGCAGTTCACGGAAGCGAAGCTCGAATTCCTCGGCAAGGAATTCCATGCGCTGACGCTGATCTGCCTGCTGCTGTTCGTTGGCGCTTGCGGCAAGTCGGCGCAGTTGTTCCTGCACACCTGGCTGCCGGACGCGATGGAAGGCCCCACGCCCGTCTCGGCCCTGATCCACGCCGCCACCATGGTGACCGCGGGCGTGTTCATGGTCTGCCGCCTGTCGCCGCTGTTCGAATACGCGCCGACGGCGCTGATGGTCGTGACGATCGTGGGCGCTTCGACCGCGTTGTTCGCCGCGTCGGTCGGCCTCGTGCAGAACGACATCAAGCGCGTGATCGCGTATTCGACCTGCTCGCAGCTCGGCTACATGTTCTTCGCGGCGGGCGTGTCGGCCTATTCGGCCGCGATGTTCCACCTGACGACCCACGCCTTCTTCAAGGCGCTGCTGTTCCTATCGGCGGGCTCTGTCATCCACGCGCTGCATCACGAGCAGGACATGCGCAAGATGGGCGGGCAGGTATGGACCAAAATCCGCATCACCTACGCGATGATGTGGATCGGCTCGCTGGCGCTGGCGGGCATGGGCATCCCGGGTTTGAACATCGGCTTCGCCGGGTTCTATTCCAAGGACATCATCATGGAGGCCGCCTACGGCGTCCATACGGGCGCGGGCCAATACGCTTTCTGGCTGGGCCTCGCCGCCGCCACGATGACCGCCTTCTATTCCTGGCGCCTGCTGTTCATGAGCTTCCACAAGGCGCCGGATACGGATCATCACGCGGTCGACCACGCGCATGAATCGCCGATGGTCATGCTGATCCCGTTGTTCGTGCTCGCCTTCGGCGCGCTGTTTTCGGGCATGGGCCTCTATTACTTCTTCGTCGGCGATGGCCGCGAAGCGTTCTGGGGCACGGCCATCTTCACGCTGCATGACGGCATCGAAGCGGCACACCACGCCCCGCATTGGATTCCGCCGCTGCTGATCGCGGTGGGCATCGCGGGCATCGGCATCGCCTACGGCCTTTATATCCGCAACCCTTCCAAGCCCAAGCAGATCGCGAAGGACTTCAAGGGCCTGTACGAGTTCCTGCTCAACAAGTGGTATTTCGACGAGCTCTACAACGCGCTGTTCGTGCGCCCGTCCTTCGTCATCGGCCGCTTCCTGTGGAAGCGCGGCGACGGCACGGTGATCGACGGCATGGGGCCCGACGCGATCGCGGCGGGCACGCTGGTCGTCGCCAAGCGCGCCGGCCGCCTGCAAACGGGCTACGTCTACCACTACGCCTTCGCGATGCTGATCGGCATCGTGGTCCTCGCCACCTGGTACATTCTGCGGACGGGCCGCTGAGATCATGACCGACTGGCCCATCCTTTCCCTCGTCGCGTTCCTGCCGCTGGCCGGGGCGCTGTTCATCCTGCTGCTCAACGGCACCGAGGAAGCGGTCGCCCGCAACGCACGCTGGGCGGCGCTGTGGACCTCGCTCGTCGTGTTCGTGCTGTCGCTGCCGATCTGGTTCGGCTTCGATCGCGGGACGGCGGAATTCCAATTCGTCGAGCGCCATGTGTGGATCCCCGGCTACGGGATCGGCTATCACGTCGGCGTCGATGGGATTTCGGCCCCCTTCGTGCTGCTGTCGACGTTCCTGACGCCGCTGTGCATCGCGGCGTCCTGGCACGTCGAAAAGCGCGTGCGCGAATACATGATCGCGTTCCTGGTGCTGGAAACCTTCATGGTCGGCACCTTCATCGCGCTCGACATGGTGCTGTTCTACGTCTTCTTCGAAGCCGTCCTGATCCCGATGTTCCTGATCATCGGCGTGTGGGGCGGGGCGCGCCGCGTCTACTCGGCGTTCAAGTTCTTCCTCTACACGCTGCTCGGCTCGGTGCTGATGCTGATCGCGATGCTAGCGATGTATTGGCAGACCGAGACGACGAACATCGTCGAGCTGTTCGACTACGACTTCCCGCGCCAGATGCAGATGTGGCTGTGGCTCGCCTTCTTCGCGTCCTTCGCGGTGAAGGTGCCGATGTGGCCCGTCCACACCTGGCTGCCCGACGCGCATGTGGAAGCGCCGACGGCGGGCTCGGTCATCCTGGCCGGCGTGCTGTTGAAGATGGGCGGCTACGGCATGATCCGCTTCTCGCTGCCGATGTTCCCGGAGGCGAGCGCCTATTTCACGCCGCTGGTATTCACCCTGTCGATCGTCGCGGTCATCTACACCTCGCTCGTCGCGCTGGTGCAGGAAGACATGAAGAAGCTGATCGCCTATTCGTCGGTCGCCCATATGGGCTTCGTGACTTTGGGCCTGTTCGCGGGCAACCGCCAAGGCGTCGAAGGGGCGATGTTCCAGATGATCGCGCATGGCGTGGTCTCGGGCGCCTTGTTCTTGTGCGTGGGCGTCGTCTATGACCGCCTTCACACGCGCGAGATCAAGCGTTACGGCGGCCTCGTCCATCGCATGCCGGTCTACGCGGCCGTGTTCATGGTGTTCACCATGGGTGCGGTCGGCTTGCCGGGCACGGCCGGGTTCGTGGGCGAAATCCTGGTGCTGACCGGCACCTATCAGGCCTCGACCTGGGCCGCGGCGTTGGCCGCGACCGGCGTGATCCTGGGGGCGGCCTATATGCTCTATCTCTATCGCCGCGTGATCTTCGGCAAGCTGGTGCGCGACGACCTCAAGGACATGCTGGATCTCGACTGGCGCGAGAAGCTGATCTTCGCGCCGCTGATCGTTGCCACGTTGTGGCTCGGCATCCAGCCCAAGCCCGTGCTCGACATGATGGGGACGACGATCCAATCGGTCGTCGATCGCTACGAGGCCGATCGCGGCACGCATAACCACGCCGACACCCAAGCGCCGACGCAAGCACAAGTGCCGGCGGAGAACGCCCGATGACCGACTTCGCACTCGCTCCGCTGTTGCCCGAGCTGATCCTCGCCGTCTCGGGCCTGACGCTGTTGATGGTCGGCGCGTTCTCGAAGGGCGATCCGACGCGCAACGTGAACGTGCTCGCCATCGCTTCGTTGCTGGTCGCGGCTCTCGCGGCCGCCACGCAAGCGCCCGACCGCACGACGTTGATGTCGGGCATGTTCGTGGCCGACGCGTTTTCCGGCTTCGCGAAGGTCGTAATCTTCCTGGCGACGGCGGCTGCCCTGGTCCTGTCGGACGACTACAACCGCCGCGAAGGCTTCGCGCGCTTCGAATATCCGGTGCTGACGATCTTCGCGGCCCTGGGCATGTCGATGATGGTGTCGGCGAACGACCTCATCTCGCTCTATCTCGGCCTCGAACTGCAGTCGCTGTCGCTTTACGTGCTGGCCTCGATCCGCCGCGATTCCCCGCGCGCGACCGAAGCGGGCTTGAAGTATTTCGTGCTCGGCGCGCTGTCGTCGGGGATGCTGCTCTACGGTTCGTCGCTGATCTACGGCTTCTCGGGCGCCACGAATTTCGAAACCATCGCCGGCGTGATGACCGACCATTCGGGGGGGGCTCCGATCGGTGTGGTGTTCGGCATCGTGTTCGTCTCGGCCGCGTTGGCCTTCAAGGTGTCGGCGGCCCCGTTCCATATGTGGACGCCCGACGTCTACGAAGGCGCGCCGACGCCCGTCACGGCGTTCTTCGCCGCCGCCCCGAAGCTCGCCGCGATGGCGCTGCTGGTGCGCGTGCTGGTCGAGCCGCTGGGCTCCCTGGTCGGCGATTGGCGGCAAATTGTCGTCTTCGTCGCGATCCTGTCGATGCTGATCGGCAGCTTCGCCGCCATCGCGCAGACTAGCATCAAGCGCCTGATGGCCTATAGCTCCATCGGCCATGTCGGCTACGCGCTGGTCGGTCTCGCCGCCGGCGACGAAACCGGCGTGCGCGGCGTGCTGGTCTATATGGCGATCTACGTCGTGATGAATCTCGGCGCCTTCGCCGTGATCCTGTCGATGAAGCGCGACGGCAAGATGGTCGAAACGATCGGCGATCTCGCCGGTCTCGCGCGCACGCGGCCGATGCTGGCGGGCGGGCTTGGCATCGCGATGTTCTCGATGGCCGGAATCCCGCCGCTCGCCGGGTTCTTCGGCAAGCTCTATGTCTTCCTCGCGGCGGTGTCGGCGGGCCTCTATCTGCTCGCCGTGATCGGCGTGCTCGCCTCGGTCGTGGGCGCCTTCTATTACCTGCGCATCGTCAAGATCATGTATTTCGACGAGCCCGTACCCGCCTTCGACGCGGCCGAAGGCAATGGCCCGGCGGCGGTGCTGGCGGTTTCGTCGGTCTTCACGCTGCTGTTCTTCCTGCTGCCCGGTCCGCTGGTCGCGGCCGCGACCACCGCCGCCGCGTCGCTGTTCGGCGGTTGATCGCGCCGGTTGCCGATCGTATGCGCTTGCCGCCGGAATTCCTTCTGGCGGCGCATGACAGCGTCGGCTCGACCAACGACGAAGCCAAGGCGTTGGCGCAGGGCGGTGCCGCCGATCTCACGCTCGTCTGGGCGCGCGAGCAAACGGCGGGCAGGGGCCGCCAAGGCCGCACCTGGGCCAGCCCGCGTGGCAATCTCTATCTTTCGCTGGTCCTGCGGCCCAACGCGAAAGCCGCAACCGCCGCACAGCTTTCCTTCGTTGCCTGCGTCGCGGTCGGCGAGACGGTCGCCGAATTGGGCGCGCAAGACATCGAGTATAAATGGCCCAACGACGTGCTGGTCGGCGGGCGCAAAATCTCGGGCGTGCTGCTCGAAGCCGAAAGCGGCGGCGACGGCCTTGCCTATTTGATCCTGGGCGTGGGCATCAATCTGGCGTCCTCGCCCGCCGAAACGCGCTACCCCGCCACGTCGCTGCACAATGCGGCCCCGGTCGAAGCGGCGCTCGAAGCTTTCGCGCGGCATTTCCTGCTCTGGTATCGCCGCTGGTCGGATGAAGGCTTCGCGCCCATCCGGGAGGCGTGGCTCGCCCTTGCCGCGCGTTTGGGCCAAGCGATCGAAGTGCGTTTGCCGGACACCACGCTGAGCGGCGTGTTCGCCGAATTGGGTCCGGGGGGCGAGTTGTTGCTCGACACCGCCGCCGGGCGGCGTATCGTCACGGCGGGCGACGTCCATTTACCCGGGATCGGATGACCATGCTGCTCGTCATCAACTCCAACAACACCAACACCGTGTTCGGTGCGTTCGATTACGCGACGGGCGAGAAGCGCGCCTCGTGGCGCATCTCGACCGATCCGAAACGCACCGCCGACGAATATGCGGTGTGGCTCACGCATCTGATGGCGCTGCAATCGATGACGCTCGCGCAGATCGAGGGCGTGGTCGTGTCGAACGTCGTGCCGCAGGCGATGTTCAATCTGCGCGACTTCTGCCGCCGCTACGCGAAGGCGGAACCCGTCATCGTCGGCGAGAAGGGCCTGAAATACGGCCTGGAGATCCGCATCGACCGGCCGGAGGAGGCGGGGGCCGACCGCATCGCCAACGCGGTGGGGGCGCGCACGCGCTACAAAGTGCCGGGCGTCGTCGTCGATCTCGGCACCGCCACGACATTCGACGTGCTGGATGCGGCCGGCAATTACTGCGGCGGCACGATCAGCCCCGGCATCAATCTCGCTTTCGAAGCCCTCTATATGGGGGCGGCGAAATTGCCGCGCATCGAAATCCGACGCCCCGCGCGCACCATCGGCACGTCGACCGTGACGGCGATGCAGTCGGGCATTTTCTGGGGCTATGTCGGCCTGATCGAGGGCATTGGTACACGCATCGCCGAGGAACTGGGCGGCACGCCGACCTTCATCGGCACGGGCGGCCTTATCTCCATTATCGCCGAGCACACCAAGCTTCTCGCCCATGTCGATCCCGATCTGACCTTGAAAGGTCTGGTCGATATCCACAGATTGAACCGATGAGCGTGGACAAGGGGCTTTATTTTCTGCCGCTCGGCGGCTCCGGCGAGATCGGGATGAATCTCAACCTCTACCGCTATGGCGGAAAGTGGTTGATGGTCGATCTCGGCGTCACCTTCGGCGACGACACGATGCCGGGCATCGACGTCATCACGCCCGATCCCAGCTTCATCGCCGAGAACCGCGACGATCTGCTCGGCCTCGTGCTGACCCACGCGCATGAGGACCATCTGGGTGCGGTCCCGTATCTGTGGCCGCTGTTGCGCTGCCCGATCTACGCCACGGGCTTCACCGCGTCGTTCCTGAAGCGCAAACTGGCGGAGACCGATTTCGCCAACCAAGTGCCGATCCATGTGATCGAGCAGGGCGCGCGTCTGCAGATCGGCGATTTCGACGTCGAACTCATCCACATCACCCATTCCTGCCTGGAGCCGAACGCGCTGGCGATACGCACGCCGGCGGGCACGGTGTTGCATACCGGCGATTGGAAGCTCGATGCCGAGCCGCTGATCGGCCCGGTGACCGATGCCGACGCCTATCGCCGCGTGGGCGACGAAGGCGTGTTGGCGCTGGTCGGCGATTCCACCAACGCGATCAAGGACGGCGAGTCAGGCTCCGAAGGTTCGGTCTACGACGAACTCGTGAAACAGATCGCCGCCGCCCCGCAGCGCGTGGCGATCGCGTGTTTCGCGTCCAACGTCGCGCGGGTCGAAAGTATCGCGCGCGCCGCGCGGGCGGCGGGGCGCGAAGTGGCGCTGGTCGGCCGCTCGCTGTGGCGCATCTATGAGAGTGCGCGCGAGAACGGCTATCTCGCCGATTTGCCGCCCTTCATGACCGAGACCGACGCGGGTTACGTGCCGCGCGACCGGATCGCGCTGATCTGCACGGGCTCGCAAGGCGAGCCGCGCGCGGCCTTGTCGCGCATCGCGGCCGACGATCATCCGCATATCGTGCTGGAGGAGGACGACTGGGTCTTGTTCTCCTCGCGCACCATTCCCGGCAACGACCGTGCCGTGGGCCGGATGCAGAACCAATTGATGCGCCTGGGCGTGAAGGTCATCACCGATCGCGATGCGCCGATCCATGTCTCGGGCCATCCGTGCCGCGATGAATTGGCGGCGATGTATCAATGGATCCGTCCGCGCATCGCGATCCCCGTGCATGGCGAACATCTGCATATGACGGCGCATGCCGGCTTGGCGCGCGATTGCCAGGTGCCGTTCCAGATCGTGCCGGAGAACGGCCAGATCATCCGCCTGGATTTGCCCGGCGGGCCGGAGGTCGTCGATCATGTGCAATCGGGGCGCTGGGCGGTCGATGGCGGGCGCTTGCTGCCGGTCGATGGCGCCGTGGTGCGCGGCCGGGCGAAGCTGCTGTGGAACGGCGCCGTGGTCGCGACCGTCGTGGTCGATCGCAAGGGCCGTTTGATGGCCGATCCGCAAGTCTCCGCCCCCGGCCTGATCGATTCCGACGATCCGGGCGACGAATTGGCCGACGACCTGATCGAGGCGGTGCGCGGCGCCGTCGCCCGCGTGCCCGACAAAGCGCCGGAGGACGAGATCGCCGAAGCCGCGCGCCGCGCGGTGCGCAAGCTCGTCAATCAGCGTCTGGGAAAGAAGCCGGTCGCCCAGATCCACGTCGTGCGGGTTTAAGAAAACGCGTCATCCCGGGCGAGCGTTCGCGAGACCCGGGATCTCCAGGCCCCGGCTCGGCGCCGACGCTTTCGCGTCGGCTTGGCCGGGGTGACGGAGAGTGCTATTTCCTTCCCCATGATCGGCCGTTTGAACCATGTCGCGATCGTCGTGCCGGATTTGGCCGCGGCATCGCGCACCTATCGCGAGACCTTGGGCGCCAAGGTCTCGGCCCCCGTCGATCTGCCCGCCCACGGCGTGACGACGGTGTTCGTCGAACTCGACAACACCAAGATCGAATTGCTGCATCCGCTGGGCGAGAAATCGCCGATCGCGAAATTCCTCGCCGACCATCCCTCGGGCGGGATGCACCATGTCTGCTACGAGGTCGACGATATTCTGGCGGCGCGCGACCGCTTGAAGGCGCAGGGTGCGCGCGTGCTGGGCGACGGCGAGCCGAAGATCGGCGCGCACGACAAGCCCGTGCTGTTCCTGCACCCGAAGGATTTCGCTGGCACGCTGGTGGAGCTGGAACAAGCATGACGCCGTTCACCGCCATCGCGATGTATGTGGTGATTTGGTGGATCGTGCTGTTCGCCGTGCTCCCTTTCGGCGTGAAGCCGACCGAGGCGCCGGGCGGGAAGGGCCAGATGACCGGCGCCCCCGAAAAGCCGATGATGGGCAAGAAGGTGATCTGGACCAGCATCGTCGCGGCAGTCGTCTGGCTTATCATCTTCGCGATCGTGCATTCGGATCTTCTGCCGGTGCGCGACGCGCTTCAACTGCCGCCGAGATGATCCGATGAGCGGTTACTGCGATTTCGCCCCCGGCCACGCGCTGCACGGGCCCTATCACGACGGCGAGTACGGCTTTCCGCTGACCGGCGACGACGCGCTGTTCGAGCGTTTGCTGCTGGAGATCAACCAGGCCGGTTTGTCCTGGGAATTGATGCTGAAGAAGCGCGAAGGCTTCCGCGAAGCCTATGCCGGGTTCTCGGTCGCCAAGGTCGCGCGCTTCGGCGCCAAGGACACGGCGCGCTTGCTGGCGGATGCCGGCATCGTGCGCAATCGCCTGAAGGTCGCCGCGGCGATCCACAACGCGAACGTGATCCTCGGCATCGCCAAGTCGCACGGGTCCTTCGCCGATTGGATCGAAGCGTATCATCCGCTGACCAAGAAGGAATGGTGCAAGGTCTTCGCGAAGACCTTCAAATTCACCGGCGGCGAAATCGTCGGCGAATTTTTGATGAGCATCGGCTATCTGCCCGGTGCGCACCGCGACACGTGCCCCGCCTACAAACGTATTGCCAAGCGGAACCCGCCTTGGATGAAGGCGGCGAAGAAAGGTTTCGTTTACTGAGCCCCAGAAAACCGAAACCCGGCGGCCGCTTTTTAAGCGAACCCGCCGGGTTGGTATTGGCGTGAACTCCCCAAACTTGGGCCGTGCGTCCCCGTGCGGGGCGTGTTCTTATTTAAGGCGAGTATAGAGAGCCAAACGCGCCTGTCGAGCAATTTGTGAGAAGTTGCTTGTGTACATACGAAATGAAGTTTCAAGAATTTGTTGCGCTGCACAAAAGCCGGGCAGGCCTGTCGTAATTCTGCCGGATTATCATGAGATTGAAGGGCGCTAGGCGCAGGAGGCCTAAATGACCGCCAATTTCAGGTGGATCGCCGTCATCGGGCTCGCAATATCCGTCGCGGTGCCGGGGTTCGCTCGGGCGCAAAATCCGCCCGCGACTCCGACCAAGATCGAGGTGACGGGGGTGGATTGCCGCCGGTTGTTCGTGACCCACCAGCCTTCGGCCGATGTCGCCTATAAGCCGGGGGTGGACGTCCATGGCAAGCCGGTCGCCCCGGCCGATTTGAACCCCGCGCCACAGATCAAAGTCCCGGAAACCGTGGCCTTCGACGTGGCGGTCGATCTGCGCCGTTTCGGCGTGCCGCAAACCTCGCCCTTGTTCCAGCCCTCGGTGAAGCTGGGCGAGGTGCGGGTCGACGTGTTGACCGGCAAGACCCTCTATAACGGCGAGGCGATCGGCAATCCGGAGATTGAAGCTTTGCGCGAAGCCTGCAAAGCCCAAGGCTTGGCGCCACGCTAAGATTCGCTTACGGTCGCGCCACTTTCCCGAACCGCCCTCCAGCCCCGAACGGTCCCATGCGCCTGTCGCGTTACTTTCTGCCCACGATCAAGGAAAACCCCTCCGAGGCGCAGATCGTCTCGCATCGCTTGATGCTGCGTGCGGGCATGGTCCGCCAATCGGCGGCGGGCATCTATTCCTGGCTGCCGCTGGGCTTCAAGGCGCTGAAGAAGATCGAGCAGATCGTGCGCGAGGAGCAGAACCGCTCGGGCGCCATCGAGCTGTTGATGCCGACGATCCAATCGGCCGATCTTTGGCGCGAGAGCGGCCGCTACGACGATTACGGCAAGGAGATGCTGCGCATCGTCGACCGGCACGAGCGCGAAATGCTGTTCGGGCCGACGAACGAAGAGCTCATCACCGATATCTTCCGCACCTATATGAAGAGCTACAAGGACCTACCGCTGAACCTCTATCATATCCAGTGGAAGTTCCGCGACGAGGTGCGCCCGCGCTTCGGCGTGATGCGCGGCCGCGAATTCCTGATGAAGGACGCGTATTCCTTCGACATCGATGGGAAGGGCGCCCGCGCCGCCTACAACAAGATGTTCGTCGCCTATCTTCGCACCTTCGCGCGCATGGGCCTCAAAGCCATTCCGATGCGCGCCGATACGGGCCCGATCGGCGGCGATCTCAGCCATGAGTTCATCATCCTGGCCGATACGGGCGAGTCGGAAGTCTATTGCGACGCGTCGTGGATGGAAGCCGACGTGCTGAAGAAGGACGTCGATTTCTCGGCTGATCTGCAGCCGCTGGTCGACGAGTGGCTGTCGAAATACGCCGCGACCAGCGAGATGCACGATCCCGCGAAATGCCCGGTCCCGCCCGACCAATTGCGCAAGGCGCGCGGCATCGAAGTCGGCCACATCTTCTATTTCGGCACCAAATATTCGAAGCCGATGAACGCCCAGGTCGCGGGGCCCGACGGGGCACCGGTACTGGTCGAGATGGGCTCCTACGGCATCGGCGTGTCGCGCCTCGTGGGCGCGTTGATCGAAGCGAGCCACGACGAAGCGGGCATCGTATGGCCCGACGCCGTGGCGCCGTTCGACGTGGCGTTGGTCAATCTTCGCGTGGGCGACGCCAAATGCGACGCGGCGTGCGAAGACCTTTACGCCAAGCTCCAGAAGGCGGGCAAAGACGTGCTCTACGCCGATACGTCCGACAGTGCCGGCGCCAAATTCGCGACGATGGATCTGATCGGCTTGCCCTGGCAGCTGGTCGTGGGCCCGCGCGGCCTCGCCAACGGCAAGGTCGAATTGAAGCGCCGCCGCACGGGCGAGCGTATCGAATTGTCGGTCGAGGAGGCGTTGAACCGCCTGCTCGCGCCGGCGGCCTGAGCCCGCGCATGGCCTTCGGCGTGTTCGAGCGGATGGTGGCGATGCGCTATCTGCGCGCGCGCCGCCAGGAAGGTTTCATCTCCGTCATCGCGTGGTTCTCGCTGACCGGGATCGCGCTGGGTGTCGCCACGCTCATCATCGTCATGGGCGTGATGAATGGCTTCCGCGC
Organism: Alphaproteobacteria bacterium; assembly: GCA_017308135.1. Classification (NCBI taxonomy): domain Bacteria; kingdom Pseudomonadati; phylum Pseudomonadota; class Alphaproteobacteria; species Alphaproteobacteria bacterium. The sequence continues at coordinate 997,619 of JAFKFM010000008.1, read as the reverse complement.
CGAATTGCTCGGCCGCATCCTCGGCCTCAACGGCCATATGACCGTCTATGGCGCCGCCGAACCGCTGCGCGATTGGGATGCGGTCGCCCAGCGCATGCGTTCACTTCCCGATGTGGTCGACGCGACGGCGCTGGTCGAAGGCCAGGCGATGGCGACGGCGAACGGGGCGGCGAGCGGCGCGCTCGTGCGCGCAATGAAGCCCGAAGATATGGCGCGGCGCACGCTGATCGTCTCCAACGTCAAATCGGGCGACATCGCCGATTTCACGGGCGACGACGCGGCGATGATCGGTATTCGCATGGCCGGTCGCATGGGCTTGAAGGTCGGCGACCGGATCACGCTGATTTCGCCGCAAGGCAACGTCACCGCTTTCGGCACGATGCCGCGCTTGCGCGCCTTCAAAATCGCCGCGATCTACGAAGTCGGCATGTTCGAATACGACAACGCTTTCGTGTTCCTGCCGATGGAGGCGGGGCAGAATTTCTTCCGCACCGGCGAGGACGTGTCGGGCATCGAAGTTTTCGTGCGCGATCCGCAACGCGTGTGGCGCGCGCGCCAGGACGTGATCGCGGCGGCCCAGCAGCCGGTGCGCGTGCTCGATTGGCAGCAAGCCAATTCCAGCTTCTTCAACGCGGTGCAGGTCGAGCGGAACGTGATGTTCCTGATCCTGACGCTGATCATCCTGGTCGCCGCGTTCAACATCATCTCGTCCCTCATCATGCTGGTGAAGGACAAGTCGCGCGACATCGCGATCCTGCGCACGATGGGCGCTTCGCGCGGATCGGTTTTGTGCATCTTCTTCATGGCGGGCGCGTCGATCGGCGTGCTCGGCACCTTCGCGGGCCTGGGCTTGGGCATGTTGTTCAATCTCAACATCGAGCATATCCGCCAGTTCCTGCAATGGGTGACGGGCACGCAATTGTTCTCGGCCGAGGTCTATTTCCTCGCGACGATGCCGTCGAAGACCGACCCGAACGAAGTCATCCAGGTCGTGCTGATGGCGCTGGGCCTGTCGTTCCTGGCGACGATCTATCCCGCGTGGCGCGCAGCGCGTCTCGATCCGGTCGAGGCCCTGCGCTATGAGTGACGCGGCGCTCGAACTCAAAGCCCTGCATCGCCGTTTTTCGCAAGCGGGCGGCACGCTGCATGTCTTGCGCGGCGCCGAGCTTCGCTTGATGCCCGGCGAATGCGTGGCGCTGATCGGCCCGTCGGGGGCGGGCAAATCGACGCTGCTGCATTGCGCGGGGCTGTTGGAGAAGCCCGACGAAGGTGCGGTCCTGCTCGGCGGGCGCGATTGCGCGATGATGGACGAAGCGGAACGCACCAAGGCACGGCTTTCCGATATCGGCTTCGTCTATCAGTTCCATCATCTGCTGCCGGAATTCACCGCGCTTGAAAACGTGATGATGCCGCAACTCGTCGCCGGCAAAACGAAAGTGCAGGCGGCATCGCGCGCCAAGGAACTGCTCGCGCGCGTGGGCTTGTCGGCGCGCGAGGATCATCGCCCCGCGCGTCTGTCGGGCGGCGAGCAGCAGCGCGTGGCGATCGTGCGCGCCGTCGCCAACGGGCCGCGCGTGTTGTTGGCCGACGAACCCACGGGGAATCTCGATCCGCGGACCGCCGAAGGCGTGTTTTCGGAATTGTTGAATCTCGTGCGCACGACCGGGCTGGCGGCGTTGGTCGCGACGCATAATCCCGAACTCGCCGATCGGATGGATCGAAAGCTCACCTTACGCGACGGATTGCTCGCCGCCACTTGACGTAAGCGGAGCGGGGCGAAACACTAACGACATCTTCGCGACTCGGGAGTCGGTTTTGCGCCTAACCGCAATTCGCAATTTGGGAATCGTTGCCGTCACCGCCCTCGTTTTGGGGGCGTGCGGCTTGACGGGCCAATCTGCGTCGACCGGTTCGGCGGCGGGTCCGAACGACAAGAACGCGTCGCCCGGTCCCGGTTTCGTGCGCTTCACCGACGTGCCGATGCCGGCCAACGCGTCGGTCGATCTCAACAATCTGTTCGTCATGGGCAATGACGGCGCATGGTTCGGCCGAATCGTGCTGTCGCCGGGCAGTTCGGTCGCGGACATGTACGAATTCTACCGCCGCGAGATGCCGCGCTTCGGCTGGTCCGAGGTGTCGAATATCCGCTCGGCGAATTCGGTGCTCGTGTTCCAGCAGGGCGACCGCGTGGCGACGATCCAGATCAACCCGTCGGGCACGATCACGGCCGCCAGCAAGGTCGAATTCTCGATGACGCCGCGCACGGGTCAATTGCGGGTCATGTCCAACGGTCCGCAGCCGACGCAGCCGGCCCCGCTGCCGGCCAATCCGCGCCCGCAGGTCGATAGCGCGCCGCTGCGGTGATTTTCTGTTCCGGCGCGGATCTGCGCTACGAAGCCTCCCGACATCGTTTCGTTCCCGGCGAAGGTTTCGCGTTGGGCGAGGATTATCGTCTCGCGCATTTGCCGCTGGTCGATCCCGCCCATCCCAAGATTATCGCGTCAGTGCCGGGCAAGGATTACCAGCGCGGCTATTACGCCACGCCGCGCCATGCGCTCGCCGTGCATGTCGCGACGGAGACGTTGCTGGCGAGCGCCATCTATCGCGAACTCGACGCCGATCTGCGCGGCCGCGCGGTCGCGAAAAAAATCGCGTGGACGACGCAGGACAAGCGCCGCGACGTACTGCACGCGACCATCGCCGGGCCGGTCGATGGGCAAGGGGCGGACGGCTATCTGCGTGCGGGCAATGCGTGGCGCGCGCGCACCGGCAACGCGGCGATCAGGCTCGGCGGGCCGTTCGTCGGCAACCGCAATCACGGGCGCATCTATCTGCCCGTGTACCCCGAGAAGCGCGACGGTGCCGATATGTATGCCGATCTGCAACGCGCGATCGGCGCACGCGCATCGGGCTTCTATGCGATCGGCTTGTGGCATCTTGCCGACGATCTCGACGCGGCCGAAGCGGCGTCGCTCGCCGCATGGCTCGATCGCTGGGGCGGAGAAACCGTCGCGATCCTCGACGATCCGCGCATCGGCGTTCTGACTACGTGCGACGACCAGGCGTTGCGCGATCCGGCGTGGCGTTGGTTAGCGGCGGGTTAACCCCGCGAATACCCCGAAAATTGTCGGAATAAATTTCGCACGCGATGCGACTTATCGGCGTGCGGATTAACCCGCGCTTAAAGACTCCGGCGCATTGATCGGCGCAAGAATTTCCGACCGCGCAGGAGTCCCCAATGCTCGCCAATCTCAAAATCGCCTACCGCCTGTTGATCGGTTTCGGTCTGCTGGTTCTGATGATCGCCGGCCTCAGCTACTACAACGTCGACGCATCCAGGGATACGATCGCGGCATTCGAACGCGTCGTGCGGATCAAGAACAACGAAACGCTGATCCAGCAATCGCTGCGCAGCATGCACGAAGGCCGCGCGCATATTTGGATCGGCGTGGCGACGAACGATCTGGCGCGCTGGGACAATGCGCAGGTATCGCTGAAGGCCGTCGCGGCGGGCTTCGAAAGCCTGGAGAAATCGACGGTCAATCCCGAGCGTCTGCGGCAAATTCGCGAACTTCGCGCCGCGGTCGATGCCTATATCGCGCGCGCGATGGCGCTGCGCGATCTGCGCGCGCGCAACGTGTCGGTCGAGGCGCCCGAATGGCGCGCGGCGATCGACGCGACGAACGCGGAGGCGGCGAAGATCTTCGGCATCGCCGATCCGATGCAGAAGAATTTCTTCGACGTGGCGGAACAAGCGACCGCTGAAGCGGCGGCCGATCTGCGCGAAGGCATCATGGTGTCGCTGATCGCGGGCATCGCCGCCGTGATGATCGGCATCGGTCTGGCGTTGATCGCCGCGCGCAGCATCGCCGGCCCGATCAAGTCGATGACCGACGCGATGCTGAAACTCGCGGGCGGCGACAAGGCCGTCGCGATCCCGGGCGTGGGCCGCAAGGACGAGGTCGGCGAGATGGCCGGCGCCGTCCAGGTCTTCAAGGACAATATGATCAAGGCCGACGAGTTGGCCGAAGCCCAGCGCCAGGAGCAGATCAAGAAGGAAGAGCGTCAGCGCGTCGTCGACGGCTACATCAAGGATTTCGACAAGACCGTGACCGGCGTGTTGCAGGTTGTGGCGTCGGCCGCCGAGGAATTGCAGACGACGGCGCGTTCGATGTCGGCGACGGCGGCGGACACCAGCCGTCAATCGACGGCGGTGGCCGCGGCCTCCGAACAGGCATCGACCAACGTGCAGACTGTCGCGGCGGCGACGGAGGAAGTGTCATCCTCGATCGCGGAGATCACGCGTCAGGTGTCGGAGTCGACGCGCATCACCAGCCAAGCGGTGACCGAAACCGAACGCACGGACACGCAACTGCAAGGCCTCGCCGACGCCGCGCAAAGCATCGGCACGGTCGTGCAACTCATCAACGAGATCGCGTCGCAGACCAACCTCCTCGCCCTCAACGCCACGATCGAAGCCGCGCGCGCGGGCGAAGCGGGCAAGGGCTTCGCGGTCGTCGCGTCGGAAGTGAAGTCGCTCGCCAACCAGACCGCCAAGGCGACCGAGGAAATCAGCGCCAAGGTCAACGAGATGCAGAACGCGACCGGCCGTTCGGTCGATGCGGTCAAGGGCATCGGCAAGACGATCTCGCAGGTCAACGAGATCGCGGTCGCGATCGCGTCGGCGGTCGAGGAGCAGGGCGCCGCGACGCAGGAGATCGCGCGCAACGTCCAGCAGGCGGCGGCGGGCACGACGGAGGTGTCGAGCAACATCACTGGCGTCACCCAAGCCGCGACCCAAACCGGGGCCGCGTCCGAGCAGGTACTGAGCGCTTCGGCCGAACTCGCCAAGAACGCCGAGCATTTGCGCGGCCAGGTCGACGGGTTCCTCGCCAAAATCCGCGCGGCCTGACGCAGTAATCCACAAGCGGCCGGAAGGCTGGAACGACTCGGGGCATGGATGCCAAATTAGCGTCCATGCCCCACGCCGATTTCGTCCATCTGCGCGCCCATTCGGCCTATTCGCTGTCCGAAGGCGCCATCAAGGTGAAGAAGCTGGTCGATCTCGCCAAGGGATCGGACATGCCGGCTTTGGGCATCGCCGATACCGGCAATCTTTTCGGCGGGCTCGAATTCTCCTACGCCGCGATCGACGCGGGCGTGCAGCCGATCATCGGCTGCGATCTGGGCGTGCGCCGCGAAGGCGAGGGCGGCGGCATGGCCGCGCGCGTGGGCAAAGCGCCGGAGCCCGATCGCCTGTTGCTGATCGCGCAGAACGAAGCGGGCGGTTCCAATCTCGGCAAATTGTCGAGCCGCGCCTATCTCGACACGCCGCCGGGCGAAACGCCGCAAGTCACGCTGGCGCAGATCGCCGAGAAATCCGAAGGCCTGTTGTGCCTGACCGGCGGCGCGCGAGGTCCGGTCGGCCGCTTGCTGCTGGAAGGCCAGCGCGCGGCGGCGGAAGCCATCCTCGACAAATTGCAGGAAGCGTTTCCCGGGCGCTTGTATATCGAGATCCAGCGCCACGGTTTGCCGGAAGAAGCGAAGATCGAAGAAGCGCTGATCGAGCTTGCCTATGCGCGCGACCTGCCGCTGGTCGCGACCAACGGCGTATATTTCGCGGGTACCGGCATGTACGAAGCGCACGACGCGCTGCTGTGCATCGCCGAGGGGCGCTTCGTCGCCGATCGCGAGCGCCGGCGCCTGACGCCCGAACATCGCTTCAAGACCGCCGCCGAAATGCGCGCGTTGTTCGCCGATCTGCCCGAGGCGATCGACAACACGCTGGTCGTCGCCAAGCGTTGCGCGTGGTGGTTCTCCGGCCGCAAGCCGATCCTGCCGCGCTCGTCGCGCGCCAAGGAGATTTCGGAGGCCGACGCGCTGCGCGCCCTCGCGCGCGAAGGTTTGGAGAAGCGCCTGATCGAAAACGTGTGGACGTCCGATATGGACGCCGCAAAGCGCGCGGAAATCGCCGAACCCTATCTCAAGCGGCTCGAATTCGAGTCCGACATCATCGTGCAGATGGGATTTCCGGGTTACTTCCTGATCGTCGCCGACTTCATCCAATGGGCGAAGGCGAAAGGCATTCCCGTCGGCCCGGGCCGCGGCTCGGGGGCGGGCTCCGTCGTCGCGTGGGCGCTGACGATCACCGATCTCGATCCCTTGCGCTTCGGTCTGCTGTTCGAACGCTTTTTGAATCCCGAACGCGTGTCGATGCCCGACTTCGACGTCGATTTCTGTCAGGATCGGCGCGACGAAGTCATCCGCTACGTGCAAAGCCTTTACGGCGAAGACCGCGTCGCGCAGATCATCACCTTCGGTAAGCTGCAAGCGCGCGCGGTGCTGCGCGACACGGGCCGCGTGCTCGGCATGCCTTACGGCCAGGTCGATCGCATCTGTAAACTCGTGCCGAATAACCCGGCGGCACCCGTCACGCTGCAACAGGCGATCGACGGCGAGCCCGCCTTGCGCGAGATGATCGCGGCCGACGAAGCGGTCGCGCGGCTCGTGGAGATCGCGAAGAATCTCGAAGGCCTCTATCGCCACGCCTCGACCCACGCCGCCGGCGTGGTGATCGGCGACCGGCCCCTCGACGAATTGGTGCCGCTCTATCGCGATCCGCGATCCTCGATGCCGGTCACGCAATTCAACATGAAGGACGTCGAGAAAGCCGGTCTGGTCAAATTCGACTTCCTCGGCTTGAAGACGCTGACCGTGATCGTGCGTGCGGTCGAGTTGATCGCGCGCAAGAACGTGACGGTCGATATCGACCATCTGCCGCTCGACGACCGGAAGTCCTACGAGCTTCTCTCGAAAGGCGACACGGTCGGCATCTTCCAGCTTGAAAGTACGGGCATGCGCGACGCGGTGCGCCGCCTGCGTCCCGACCGGATCGAGGACATCATCGCGCTCGTCGCGCTCTACCGCCCGGGCCCGATGGAGAACATCCCGAAATACATCGCGGTCAAGCAGGGGGCGGAGAAACCGGACTATCTCCATCCCAAGCTGGAAACGATCCTGAAGGAGACCTATGGGGTCATCATCTATCAGGAACAGGTGATGCAGATCGCGCAGGTGCTGTCCGGCTATTCGCTGGGCGGTGCCGACCTTCTGCGCCGCGCGATGGGTAAGAAGATCAAGGCGGAGATGGACGCCCAGCGGAAGATCTTCGTCGATGGCGCGGTCGCCAACGGCGTGGACGAAACGCAAGCCTCGTCGATCTTCGACCTCGTCGATAAATTCGCGGGCTACGGCTTCAACAAAAGCCACGCGGCCGCGTATGCGATCGTCGCGTATCAAACGGCGTGGCTGAAGGCGAACCATCCGGTCGAGTTCTTCGCCGCGTCGATGACGCTCGATCTGTCGAACACCGACAAGCTCAATATGTTCCGGCAGGAGGTCGAGCGCCTCGGCTACAAAATCCTGCCGCCGGACGTGAACAAATCGGAAGCCGCGTTCACGGTCGAATATCCGGACGGCCCGGCGGGCAAGGGGGCGGTGCGCTACGCGCTCGCCGCCGTGCGCAATGTCGGCCTCGCCGCGATGGAAGCGTTGGTCGCCGAGCGCAACGCGAACGGGCCGTTCAAATCGCTGTTCGACATGGCGCGGCGCATGGACGCGCGCCAGCTCAATAAGCGCCAGCTCGAAAACCTCGTGAAGGCGGGCGCGTTCGACAGCCTCGATCCGAACCGCGCGCGCGTGTTCGCCGCGATCGAAATGCTGCTGCGCACCGCGCAAGCGACGGCGGAAGAACGCGAGACCAACCAGGTCAATCTGTTCGGCGGCGGGCCCGGCGGTCCGGCCGCCAACGATCCGCCCTTGCCCAAGGTCAAGGAATGGAGCCTGCACGAACGCTTGCAGGCGGAGTTCGAAAGCGTGGGCTTCTATCTCGCCGCCCATCCGCTCGACGCCTACGCGGTCGGGCTGAAGCGTTTGGGCGTCGTGCGCTCGGGCGAGATCGCGCGCAGCCTCGCCGCCGGCGGGTCGACGCGCGTGCGCTTGGCCGGCACGGTGCTGGGCCGCAAGGAACGCACCTCCGCCAAGGGCAATAAATTCGCCTTCGCCCAATTGTCCGACGCGGGCGGCACCTACGAGATCATGATCTTCTCCGAAGTGCTGGCGAAATCGCGCGAGCTTTTGGACAGCGGCAAACCGCTGCTCGTCTATGCCGATGCGCGGGTGGAGGAGGAGAACGTGCGCCTGCTGGCCAGCGACATCAAAGCGCTGGACCAGGAGGTCGCGAATTCGGCGGCGGGCTTGCGCATCGGCATCGGCGATGCGGGCGCGGTCGAGGAATTGCGCAAGGTCGTCGCCAACGCCAAGAAGGGCAAAGGCGCAATTCGCGTCCAAGTGCGCAGTGCGGAAGGCGCGGAGGTCGAGATCCGCTTGAAGGAAACCTTCGCGATTACGCCGGAGATCCGCCAAGCGCTGGGCCAAGTCCCAGGCATCCTGGAAGTCGCCGAGATTTGACGCGCGCCCGATAGTCGCTATTCTCCCCCGCCATGGCGGAGGAATTCACCCGCAGCTACAAGACCGGCGAAATCATCTTCACCCAAGGTGAAGATGGCCATTTCGCGTGTCTGCTGCGCGAAGGTTTGGTCGAGCTGTTCAGCGGCGAGGGTGCCGCCCGCGTGCCGATCGCGCAGGTGCAGCCCGGGCGCATCTTCGGCGAACTCTCGCTGGTCGATGGCGGCAAGCGCATGGCGACGGCGCGCGCGCTGATCCCCAGCAAGGTCTTCCTGCTCGACGAAAAGATCTTCCGCGGCAAGCTCGACGCTTTGCCGGAAAACGACCATCGCACTTTCGCGCGATTGATCGAATTCGTGCGCGATACGTTGCCCCACGGTCTCGCCAAGCCCGGCGAGAAGGGCGCGCCGGACGCCGCGACGATCGCGGAAATGACGGCGCTAATCGACGGCGCGGAGTTGACGCAGAACGTCTCGCGCGGCGGCGACGAATTCCTCGGCACGCTCGCCGATCTGCTGATTTTCTACGCCAAACGGCGTTTGCCGCCCGCGTAACTCAAATGCGCCTGAAATAGGCGCCGGTCAGTACCATGTCGATCGCCGCGCCGTCCGCCGACAGCGGCAGCCGAAGAACTTCCAGGTCTATCGCCCGCCCGCCGACCATGCCGCCGACGCGGTCATGCGCCGGCTCGCGCGTTTTGACGACGTCGAGATACGTTTGGATAAGCCGCTGCGCCAGTTCCTGATCAGGAATGTCGTCGACATAGAGTCCGGTCGCGTCGTAGCCCGCATGCTCAACGATACGCGTGCCGATCAAGCGGTGGCGGAACCGGATCGGATTGCCGGGCTCGACATCGGCCAAAATCAGATGGCCCAACGCGAAGCGCATCTCCAACGGGTCGATATCCGCCCGTGCCGGCAGGCGGCCGAGTGTGCGGCGTTTCGCCTGCCAGTATTCCAGCAGGCGGCGCAGCTCCGGCCGTTCGGGGCGCAGTTGGGTGGATGCGGGGTTCATGCGGCGAACCATGCCAAGCCGGGCTGAATGGCGCCTGAAGCCGGATCGGGAAATTCGAGGTAATTAATTACCCATAGGCCGCGCTTGCAAAGCATGGAGGGGTGGGGTACATGCCTGCCCGCGTCACCGGGCATCCTGCCCGATTGGCGACAAACCCTCACGCGGGACTTTCCGTCTTCCGGCGCCATAGGCCGGAGGCCGTTCCGGTGCCGGTTCCCTTGGGGAACCCGGTGCTCGTCCCGCGGCGGATCAACCGGAGAAAGGATACCTCGCTTATGGCGATTCCGTCTTACACGATGCGTCAGCTGCTCGAAGCGGGCGTGCATTTCGGCCACCAGACCCGTCGCTGGAACCCGAAAATGGCGCCGTACCTGTTCGGCGTGCGCAACAACATTCACATCATCGACCTGCAGCAGACCGTGCCGCTGCTCGACGCCGCTTTGCAGGCGGCGCGCGACGTCGTCTCGCGCGGCGGTCGCGTGCTGTTCGTCGGCACGAAGCGCCAGGCGCAGGATCCGGTGGCCGAAGCCGCCAAGCGTTGCGGCCAGTATTACGTGAACCACCGTTGGCTGGGCGGCATGCTCACCAACTGGAAGACGATCTCGAACTCGATCAAGCGTCTGCGCGAGATCGACGAGCGTCTGGGCGGCGACAGCGTCGCCGTGGGCCTCACGAAGAAAGAAATGCTCTACATGACGCGCGAGAAGGAAAAGCTCGAGCGTTCGCTGGGCGGCATCAAGGAAATGGGCGGTCTGCCCGACCTGCTGTTCATCATCGACACCAACAAGGAGTCGATCGCGGTCGAGGAAGCGCGCCGTCTGGGCATTCCGGTCATCGCGATCCTGGATTCGAACTCGGATCCCAAGGGCGTCACCTTCCCGGTGCCGGGTAACGACGACGCGCTGCGCGCCATCCAGACCTATTGCGATCTGATGGCGGGCGCGGTGCTCGACGGCTTGCAGGCCGAAATGAAGGCCGCCGGCGTCGACGTCGGCGCCGCGGTCGAAGCGCCGGTGGAAGCCGTCTCCGAAGCTCCGGCCGCGCCGGCCGAAGGCGAGGCGGTGCCCGACAAGGACGCGGCCGCCGCGGCCGAAGCCAAGCCCAAGAAGCCGCGCGCCAAGAAGCCCGCGAAGGAAAAGGCCTCGGCCGAATAAGGCCGAGGTTTCCTTTCCGCTTTCCCAATATCGAATACGTTAGAGGACGAACATGGCCGAGATTACCGCCGCTCTCGTGAAGGAACTGCGCGAAAAAAGCGGTGCCGGCATGATGGACTGCAAGCGTGCGCTGACCGAAAACGGCGGCGACATCGAAGGCGCCGTCGACTGGCTGCGCAAGAAGGGCCTCGCCGCGGCCGCCAAGAAGGCCGGCCGCATCGCGGCCGAAGGCCTGATCGGCGTCGCGTCGAACGGCAAGACGGGCGCGGTGCTCGAGGTCAACTCGGAAACCGACTTCGTCGCGCGCAACGATGCGTTCCAGGCCTTCGTGCGCGAAGCCGCCACGGCGGCGCTGTCGGCCGGCGGCGACGTCGAAAAACTGAAGACCGCGGCGCTGCCCTCGGGCGGCACCGCGGCCGACGCGCTGACCGCACTCGTCGCCAAGATCGGCGAGAACATGTCGCTGCGCCGCACGGCGTCGCTGAGCGTGTCGGACGGCGTGGTCGCGACCTATGTCCACTCGTCGGTGTCGGCGGGCCTGGGCAAGATCGGCGTGCTCGTCGCGTTGGAAAGCACGGGCGACAAGGAGAAGCTGACGGCGCTGGGCAAGCAAATCGCCATGCACATCGCCGCCGCGAACCCGCAATCGCTCGACATCACCTCGGTCGATCCGGCGGTGCTGGCGCGCGAGAAGGCCGTGCTCGCCGAGCAGGCCGCTGCGTCGGGCAAGGCGCCGGCCGTCGTCGAGAAGATGGTCGAAGGCCGCGTGCGCAAGTACTACGAGGAAACCGTGCTGCTCGAGCAGGTCTACGTCGTCGACGGCGAGACCCGCGTGAAGGACGTGGTCGCGAAGGCGGGCAAGGACCTCGGCACCGCCGTCGCCCTCAAGGGCTTCGTGCGCTACGGTCTGGGCGAAGGCATCGAGAAGAAGTCGGAAGACTTCGCGGCGGAAGTCGCGGCTCAGCTCAAGTCCTAAACACCAACGACAGGAGCGCGCGAATGGCTAAGGCCTCGTCGAAGTACAAACGCGTGCTGCTGAAGATTTCGGGCGAAGTGCTGGCCGGGCCCGCGGGGCTCGGCCTGCACCCCGAAACCATCGACCGTATCGCGGCCGATGTGAAGGAAGTCCGCGATCTAGGCATCGAAGTCTGCCTGGTGATCGGCGGCGGGAACATCTTCCGGGGCCTCGCCGGGGCCAAGAAGGGCGTCGAGCGCGCCCATGGCGATTACATGGGCATGTTGGCGACCGTCATCAACGCGCTCGCCTTGCAGAACGCGCTTGAAGGTATCGGCGTCACCACGCGCGTGCAGTCGGCCATTCCGATGGCGTCGATCTGCGAGCCCTATATCCGCCGGCGCGCCATGCGCCATATGGAAAAGGGCCGCGTCGTGATCTTCGGTGCGGGCACGGGCAATCCGTTCTTCACGACCGATACCGCGGCGGCGTTGCGCGCCTCCGAAATGGGCTGCGACGCGCTGCTGAAGGGCACGAAGGTCGACGGCGTCTACTCGGCCGATCCGAACAAGGACAAGAAGGCCAAGCGCTACGACAAGCTCGGCTACAAGGAAGTGCTCGAACGCGATCTGGGCGTCATGGACGCCGCGGCGATCGCGCTCGCCCGCGAAAACCGCATTCCCATCCTCGTGTTTTCGATCCAGAATCCCGGCGGATTCGCCGAGGTCATGAAAGGCAAAGGCCGCCACACGCTCGTCGCCGACTGACGCGCGTCAGGCCTGTCGCAATAGGGGAACGAGACCATGTCCGCCACCGCCGATATCGAAGAACTGCGCCGCCGTATGAACGGCTCGATGGACGTGCTGAAGAAGGAATTCTCCGGACTTCGCACCGGCCGCGCCAACGCCAACATGCTCGATCCCGTGACGGTCGAAGCCTATGGCAGCGCGATGCCGCTGTCGCAATGCGCCACCGTTTCGGTGCCCGAGCCGCGCATGCTGTCGGTTCAGGTCTGGGACAAGGGCCTGGTGAAGTCGGTCGAGAAGGCGATCCGCGAGGCCAATCTCGGTTTGAACCCGATGACCGAAGGTCAGTCGATCCGCATCCCGATGCCGCCGATGACCGAAGAGCGCCGCAAGGAACTCTCCAAGGTCGCGAAGAACTACGCCGAGGCGGCGCGGGTTTCCATCCGCAACGTCCGTCGCGACGGCATGGACGGTCTGAAGGCGGCGCTGAAGGACGGCAAGCAGACCGAGGACGAGAACCGCAAGGCGCAGACCCAGTTCCAAGCCCTAACCGACGAGTTCATCAAGAAGATCGATGAGCAGCTCGCGGCCAAGGAAAAGGACATCATGGCGGTTTGATCCGCCGCTCGCTCTCCAACGTCGAGGACGGTCGATGACCGCCGAGCCCCGCGCCGTTCCCAAACACGTCGCGATCATCATGGACGGCAATGGCCGCTGGGCGAAATCCCGCGGCCTGCCGCGCGTGGCGGGCCATAAGCGCGGGGCCGATGCCGTGCGCCGCGCGGTCAAGTCCGCGGGCGAGCTGGGCGTGCGTTACCTCACGCTGTTCGGCTTTTCGTCGGAGAATTGGAAACGCCCGCTCGACGAAATCACCGATCTGATGGCGTTGTTGCGCAATTATCTGCGCTCCGAGATCGCCGAGTTGCACAAGCAAGGTGTACGCGTGCGCGTGATCGGCGACCGCGCGCGATTGGCGCCGGATATCGTCACGCTCATCGAGCAGGCCGAACGCACGACCGAGGCGAACACCCGGCTCGATTTCATCATCGCGCTGTCCTACGGCGCCAGGGCCGAGATCGCGCGCGCGGCCCGCGCGCTGGCGCATGCCGCCAAGGCGGGCGAAATCGATCCCGAGACGATCGGCGAAGCGGATATCGCCAAGTATCTCTACACCAGCGATATCCCCGATCCGGATCTGCTGGTGCGCACGAGCGGGGAGAAGCGCATCTCCAACTTCCTGCTGTGGCAGGCGGCCTATACCGAGTTCGTCTTCCTCGACGTGCTGTGGCCGGATTTCGACCGCCCGCATTTCGAAGCGGCGATCGCCGAATTCGGCAAACGCGATCGGCGCTACGGCGCCATCGTGGGATGAGCGCGCTGCGCAAACGGATCCTGTCCGGGATCGTGATGCTGATCCTGGCGCTGCTCGGTTTGTTTTCGGGGCGCGAATCTTTCGAATTGATGCTGGCCTTGTGCGGCGCCGTTCTCGCATGGGAATGGACGCGGCTGGTGGGCGAGGGGCGTTTCGGCATCTCCGGCCTCGCCATCGCCTTCGTCGTGCTGGCGGCGGGGGCCGTCGCGACCGACGAACGTTTCGCGCTCGCCCTGCTCGTGTGCATCGCCGGCGCCATCGGCGTGTTCTTGGTGGCCGAGGGCGGCAAGCGCGGCCATCCGCGCTGGCTGGCGGCGGGACCGCTCTATATCGGTCTGCCGATCGTGGCGCTGATCTGGCTGCGCGGCTACGACCTCGCCGGGCTCGAAACCATTCTGTGGCTGATGGCGTGCGTTTGGGCGACCGATACGGGCGCCTTTTTCGCCGGGCGCGGCATCGGGGGCCCCAAGCTCGCGCCCGCCCTGTCGCCGAACAAAACTTGGGCCGGATTGATCGGCGGCATGACTTGCGCGGCCCTCGTGGCACCGGTCGCCGGCTGGCTTGCGCCCACCGGCCCGTCGGGCTGGCGCTTGGCGTTCGCGGGTGCCGCGATCGCGGTGGTGGCGCAGGGCGGCGATCTGCTCGAATCCTTCGTGAAGCGTCATTTCGGGGTGAAGGACAGCGGCAAGCTGATCCCCGGCCATGGCGGCTTGTTCGACCGCGTGGACGGGCTGCTGACGGCCGCCGCCGCCTTCGCCCTGTTCCAATGGGTCACCGGCGGGGCGGTGCTGGCATGGCGATGAAGCGCGTTACGGTGCTGGGCGCGACAGGCTCGGTCGGGCGCAGCACGGTCGATTTGCTGGCCCGCGAGCCCGATCGTTTCGCGGTCGAGGCGCTGACCGCCCATCGCGACGTCAAGGCGCTGGCGGCCCAGGCCGTGGCGTTGAAGGCCAAGCGCGCGGTGGTGGCCGATCCGGCCGCCTATGACGATCTCAAGGCCGCCTTGGCGGGGACGGGGATCGAAGCCGCCGCCGGGCCGGACGCCGTCGTCGAGGCCGCCCAGATGCCGGCCGATTGGGTCATGTCGTCGATCGTCGGGGCGGCGGGGCTTGCCCCCACGCTCGCGGCCATCCGCCAGGGCAAGACCATCGGCCTCGCCAACAAGGAGACCCTGGTCTCCGCCGGCGCGTTGATGACCCGGGAAGTCGCCAAGGCGGGCGCGACGCTGATCCCGGTCGATAGCGAGCATTCGGCGATCTTCCAGGTCTTCGAACCCGCGCGGGCCGACAAAGTCATCCGGCTGATTCTGACGGCGTCGGGCGGGCCGTTCCGCACCCGCACGCTGGATCAGATGCGCGACGTGACACCCGAGCAGGCGGTGGCACATCCCAATTGGTCGATGGGGGCGAAGATCTCCGTCGACTCTGCAACTATGATGAACAAAGGCCTCGAAACCATTGAGGCGATGTTCCTTTTTCCCGTCGGAGCGGAGCGGATCGACGTTATCGTCCATCCCCAATCGGTCGTGCATTCGATGGTCGAGTATATCGATGGCTCGATCCTCGCCCAGCTCGGCACGCCCGATATGCGCACCCCCATCGCCGTGGCGCTGGCCTGGCCCGACCGGATGGCCGCCCCCGTGCCGCGCTTGGATTTCAAGAAATCAGCGAACTTGACGTTCGAAGATCCTGATTTTGAACGTTTTCCGGCCCTTCGGATCGCCCGAGACGCCTTGCGGGAGGGCGGGGCCGCACCTACATTGCTGAACGCGGCCAACGAAGTGGCGGTGGCGGCTTTCCTGGCGCGACGGATCGGGTTTCTCGATATCGTCGCTTGCGTGGAAGCGGTTCTCGCCGAGGATCGTCCGGCCGCCCCGGGCGATCTGGATGCGGTCGCTGAACTCGACAGGACCGCCCGCCGCAAGGCGGAAAATTGGATCAAGAAGGCTGGATAGTAATATGAATTTGTTTGATTATGTTCTGCCGTTCTTGCTCGTCCTCTCGGTCCTGATTTTCTTCCACGAGCTGGGGCATTACTGGGTCGCCAGACGCTGCGGCGTGAAGGTCGAGGTGTTCTCGATCGGCTTCGGGCGCGAGTTGTTCGGCTGGACCGACAAATCGGGCACGCGCTGGAAGGTGGCGCTGCTGCCGCTGGGCGGCTACGTGAAGATGTTCGGCGATGCCGATGCTGCTTCGACCCCCTCGGGCGAAGTCCGGGAAATGACCGCCGAGGAGCGCAAGGTCTCGTTCCATCACAAGACGCTCGCCCAGCGCGCCGCCGTGGTGGCGGCCGGGCCGGCGGCGAATTTCCTGCTGGCGATCGTGCTTTTCGCCGGCGTGTTCGCCTTCATCGGCCAGCCTTTCACGCCGGCAAGGGTCGGCGGGGTGGTCGAAGATTCGGCCGCCGCGCGCGCCGGTCTGCAGGAAGGCGATCTGATCGTCGCGATCAACGGATCGGGGATCGAGCGCTTCGAAGATATCCAGCGCATCGTCCAGCTCAATCTCGACAAGCCTTTGAATATCCAGGTGGATCGTGGTGGCGTGCCGGTCGATCTGAACGCCGTGCCGACGGTCATTCAGGAAACCGACCGGCTGGGCAACAATGTACGCATCGCGCGCCTGGGCATTCGCGGCCAGGGTGTGGCCTTCAAGCGCCACAACCCGGCCGAGGCGATCTGGCGGGCGGGTGGGGAGGTTTGGAACCAGACCACCGGCACGCTGAAGGCGCTCGGTCAGATCGTTACCGGCAGTCGCGGGACCGAGGAATTGGGCGGGCCGATCCGCATCGCCCAGATGTCGGGCGAGGTCGCGCAGGGCGGAATTGCCAGTCTGATCGTGTTCATGGCGGTTTTGTCGGTCAATCTGGGCCTGATCAACCTGTTCCCGATTCCGATGCTCGACGGCGGGCATTTGGTGCTTTACGCGGCCGAAGCGGTACGCGGCAAACCCTTGCCCGAACGGGCGGTCGATTACGGTTTCCGGATCGGCTTCGCTTTGGTTATAACCCTCATGATTTTCGCGACTTGGAACGACCTCGTCCATACGGGCGCGGTCCGTTTCCTCGTCGGGCTGGTCTCTTGATTCCCATCTCGTGATCTTCGGCCGGGATTCGGGTAAGTAAGAGATGGCGGAGTCGTCAATTTGGCGGCTGCGACGGGCGTTTATGGTTTAGGGCGGGTTCACGGGTTCGCATGGCTGACGGGACTGAATTCGGCAAGAAGGCGAGCGGCATGAAGGCGCTGCGCGCCGCGTGCGCCGTATTGGCGCTGGCTGCGGCATGCGCCGCGCCGGCCGCCGCACAGTTCACCACGCGCCAAGGCGTCATGTCCGGCGCCGTCCAGGAAATCCGCATCGAAGGCACGCAGCGTATCGCGCCGGAAACCGTGCGCTCCTACGTCGCGATCCAGCCCGGCGACACGCTCGACGGCGAAAATCTCGATAAGGCGTTGAAGGCGCTGTTCGGCACGGGCCTGTTCGCCGACGTGACGTTGCGCCAGGAAGGCAGCGCGCTGGTCGTGCGCGTGGTCGAGAACCCGATCGTCAATCGCATCGCCTTCGAAGGCAACAGCCGCATCAAGGACGAAACGCTGACCCCCGAAATGGGCTTGAAGCCGCGCACCGTGTTCACGCGCGCGAAGATCCAAGCGGACGTGAAGCGCCTTCAAGACATCTATCGCCGCACCGGCCGCTTCGCCGCGACGGTCGAGCCGAAGATCATCGAACTTCCGCAGAACCGCGTCGACGTGGTCTACGAGATCGAAGAAGGCGCGATCACCGGCATTCAGCGCATCAATTTCGTCGGCAACAAGGAATTCGCCGACGGTTCGTTGCGCGAGCAGATCCAGACGCGCGAAAGCCGCTGGTGGCGGTTCCTGTCGAACGACGACGTGTACGATCCCGATCGTCTGTCCTACGACCGCGAATTGCTGCGCAAATATTACCTGTCCTACGGCTACGCCGATTTCCGCGTCGTTTCGGCGATCGCGGAGTTGTCGCCCGATCGCGCGGGCTTCAACGTCACCTTCACGCTGGACGAGGGCGAGCGCTACCGCTTCGGCAAGATCGAAGTCGTGTCGCAGATCCGCGATCTGAAGCCGGAGGATCTGATCCGTCAGGTCACCGCGTCGGAAGGGTCGTGGTACAACGCCGACAAGGTCGAAGGTTCGGTCAACGCGCTGACCGACTACGCCAATTCGAAGGGTTTCGGCTTCGCCGACGTGCGCCCGCGCGTGACGCGCGACCGCGACGGCCGCACGATCGCGATCGTGTTCGAAGTGCAGGAAGGCCCGCGCGTTTATGTCGAGCGCGTGAACATCGTCGGCAACGTCCGCACGATCGACAAGGTCATCCGCCGCGAGATGCAGCTGGTCGAGGGCGACGCCCTCAACAACGCCAAGATCCGCCGTTCGCGCGAACGTATCCGCGCGCTCGGCTACTTCGATCGCGTCGACATCACGAATACGCCCGGCGACGCGCCCGACAAGTCGGTCGTGAACGTCGAAGTGCAGGAAAAATCGACCGGCGAAGTTTCGTTCGGCGTCGGCTACTCCTCCGCCGACGGTCCGTTGTTCGACACCTCGATCCGCGAACGCAATCTGCTCGGCCGCGGCCAGGATATCCGCCTCGGCGGCACGATCTCGGGTCGCCGTCAGCAGATCGATTTCTCGTTCACGCAGCCTTATTTCCTCGACCGGGATATGGCGGCGGGTATCGATCTGTTCCGCTTGCAGCGCGACTACCAGCGCGAAGCCGGCTACGACTACCGCACGACCGGCGCCATTCCGCGATTGACCTATCCGATCACGGAATATCTGACGCAAGAAGTGCGCTACACGATCCGCAACGACGAAGTCACCAACGTCGATGCGGGCGCTTCGAATGTCGTCAAGGATGCCGCGGGCGAAGTTCTGCTGTCGGGCTTCGGCCATACCACGAGCTACGATCGCCGTGACGACCGTCAGGATCCGACCGACGGTTATTATGTGCGCCTCACCAACGACGTCGCGGGGGCGGGCGGCGACGCCAAGTTCCTGCGTTCGGGCGTTTCGGGCGGCTTCTATTATCCGATCATTCCCGAATACGTGATCGCGCTGACCGGCGAAGTCGGCTACATCTTCGGCCTGTCCGACGATCGCGTGCGCTTGCAGCACCGTTACTTCCTGGGCGGCGACAATCTGCGCGGCTTCCGCACCCAAGGTGTCGGCCCGCGCGATCAGACGACCGGCGGCGCGTTGGGCGGCAATCGCTTCTATACGACGACGGCCGAACTGCAATTCCCGACCGGCCTGCCGAAGGAATTCGGACTGCGCGGCGCGCTGTTCTCCGACGTTGGCAGCTTGTGGTCGATCGATCGGCCGGGGCCCGGCCGTCCCGGTGCGAACTCGCCCATTCAGGACAGCTCCAGTCTGCGCGCCAGCGTCGGTGCGGGTCTGATGTGGCGCTCGCCCTTCGGTCCGATCCGCGTCAGCTTGGCCAAGGCCGTGGTCAAGGAAGAATTCGACCGCACCGAACTGTTCCGTTTCCAATTCGGTTCGCGGTTCTAGTCACCCAAGAGGATACCGATGTCGACGATCGCTTTCCGCGCGCGCGCCGCGCAACTCGCCGCCATGGCTGGCTTGGCCTTGGCATTGGCCGCCGCACCCGCCGCTGCGCAGCAGCAGCAACAGCAGCGCCCCGCACCGGCCCAGCCGCGCCAGGCGCCGGCCGCACCCGCCGCCGGTGGCGCCGCCGCGCCGGCTTTGTCGACTGAATTGCCGCCCAAGGGCACGCAGATCGTGTTCTTCGACGTCGACGCCGTGATGCGCGCGTCGACCGCGATGCAGAACCTGAATTCGCAGGCCGAGCGTCAGCGCACGGCGTTGCAGAACGACGCCCAGCGCCAGGAAGGCGAGTTGCGCAAGGCCGAGGAGGAACTCACCGGCCAGCGCAACGTGCTGTCGCAGGACGCGTTCAACCAGCGCCGCCGCCAGTTCGAGGATCGCGTCGCCAACGCCCAGCAGCAGATCCAGACGCGCCGGCGCAATCTCGAGCAATCCTATTCCGACGCCGCCGGCAAGGTTCAGCAGGCGCTGACGGAATCGGTCATCGAAGTGATGAACGAGCAGGAATATCAAATCGTCCTGCCGAACACGTTCATCTTCGTCGCGCGCTCGGCGCTCGACGTGTCGGGCGAAGTCGCGCGGCGCTTGAACCGCCGCATCCCGACCGCCTCGATGGGTAACTGACGCGGCCGCCGCCCCCGGGGCACGCCCGCGTCCGCGACGATCATGGCCGATAGGCGCTTCCATCCTTGGGCGGGGCGCCTTTCTCTCGGGCGCTTGATCGAGATATCCGGCGCCGCGGCGCCGGCGGGTGCCGATCTCGCGCGCGAGTTCGACGGCGTGGCGTCGCTTTCCGACGCCGGTCCGGCGCATGTTTCGTTCCTCGACAACAAGCGCTATCTCGCCGATCTCGCCGCGACCAATGCGGGTGCCGTGCTGCTACATCCCGCCCTTGCCGCGCGCGCGCCGGCGTCGGCTTTGGCGCTGACCACGCGCACGGCTTACGCCGCTTATGCGCGCGTCGCGGCCGCGTTCCATCCCAAGCCCGTCGCCGCCGCCGGCATCCATCCGACGGCGTTCGTCGATCCGACCGCGACATTGGGCGACGGCACGAGCGTCGGGCCCAATGCCGTGATCCTGGCGGGCGCCAAGATCGGCGCGGGCTGCGCGATCGGGCCCAACGCGACGATCGGCGAAGCGGTCGAGTTGGGCGACGGTTCGAGCGTCGGCGCCAACGCGTCGATCAGCCATGCGGTGATCGGCCGCCAGGTCGCGATCTATCCGGGCTGCCGCATCGGGCAGGACGGGTTCGGTTTCGCGATCGAGCCGACGGGTTTCGTGAAGGTGCCGCAGCTCGGCATCGTGCGCATTGGCGACAAGTGCGAGATCGGCGCCAATACCTGCATCGATCGCGGCAGCGCTTCCGACACCGTGATCGGACCAGGTACCTGGATAGACAACCTGGTCCAGATCGGGCACAACGTGAAGATCGGCAAGGCCAGCGTGATCGTGTCGCAAGTCGGCATTTCCGGCTCGACCGAGCTGGGCGATCAGGTGATGGTCGGCGGGCAAGGGGGCATCGCGGGCCATCTCAAGATCGGCGACGGGGCGCGCGTCGCCGCGCAGGCGGGCGTGTCGCGTAACGTGCCGGCCGGCGGCGCCGTCGGCGGATCGCCGGCGGTTCCGATCGGCGAGTGGCGCCGCCAAGCCGCCAAGTTGCGCCAGCTCGTCAAACGCGAGACCGGCGACGCAAGCGAAGACGGAAGAGAAGAATGAACGACCAAACCCCGCCGCAAACCGCGCCCATCGGCGAGACGATCGAGATCGACCGCATCGTCGATATGATCCCGCATCGCTATCCGTTCCTGATGATCGACAAGGTCGTCGAGGTGAAGTCGGACGAGAGCGCGGTCGGCGTCAAGAACGTCACGATCAACGAGTATTTCTTTCAGGGCCATTTCCCCGGCCATCCGGTGATGCCCGGCGTGCTGATCGTCGAAGCGATGGCGCAGACCGCCGGCGTGCTGGTCGTGCATACGCTGGGGCCGAGTGCGGAAGGCAAACTCGTCTATTTCATGGGGATCGACGAGGCGCGCTTCCGCAAGCCCGTCGGCCCCGGCGATCAGCTGCGCATTCTGGTCACCAAGGACCGCTCGCGCGGCATGGTGTGGCGTTTCCAGGGTGTCGCGACCGTCGACGGCCAGCGCGTCGCGGAAGCGACGTTCTCGGCGATGATCCGGGACCGGTGATGGACGATACGTCTCAGACCGTGACGTCGATCCACCCGACGGCGATCGTCGAACCGGGCGCCGAGCTGGGGGCTGGAGTCAAGATCGGACCTTATTGCATCGTCGGCCCCAACGTGAAGCTAGGCGCGGGCGTCGAACTCATCAGCCATGCCGTCGTCGCCGGCCATACCGATATCGGCGCGCGCGTCGTCATCCATCCTTTCGCCGCGGTGGGACAGCCGCCGCAGGACCGCAAATACAAGGGCGAACCCACACGCCTGACGGTCGGTGCCGACACGATCATCCGCGAACACGCGACGATGCATCCCGGCACGGCGGGCGGCACGTCGCTGACGACGGTGGGCGCCAATTGCCTGATCATGGTCGGCGCCCATGTCGCGCATGATTGCCGCGTCAACGACGGCGTCGTGCTGGTCAACAACGCCACGCTCGGCGGCCATGTCGAAGTCGGCGAGTACGCGATCGTCGGCGGCAACTCGGCCGTGCACCAATTCGTGCGCATCGGCAAATACGCGATGATCGGCGGCATGACCGGCGTCGAGGGCGACGTGATCCCCTACGGCATGGTCACCGGCGATCGCGCGCGCCTTCAAGGCCTCAACATCGTCGGCTTGAAGCGCCGCGGTTTCAGCCGTGACCAGATCCATGATCTGCGCACCGCCTATCGCCTGCTGTTCGCGCAGGAAGGCACGTTGGCCGAACGGCTGGACGACGCGACCAAGCTGCACGCGCATGTGGCGCCGGTGATGGATATCGTCGAGTTCATCCGCACCGCCAACAACCGTTCGCTGTGCCTGCCCAAGGCCGACGGGGCGGCGTGAGCCGCCGATGATCCCGGCCTCTCCGTTGAAGATCGGTCTGATCGCCAGCGGGGGAAGACTGCCCGAGTTGCTGCGCGAAGCGCGGCCCGACATGTTCGTGCTCGGCCTCGAAGGCTCGGTCGATCCCAAACTCGCCGATGTGATTTTGCCCGTCGGCAAAGCGGGTGCGATTTTCGCCGCGTTGCGCCAAGCGGGCTGCACGCATGTCGGCATGGCCGGCTTGTTCTTGCGCCCGTCTTTCGCGGGGCTCCGGCTCGACTGGACGGGCTTTCGCGTGCTGCTGCGCCTGCTGCCCGTGTGGGGCGGGGACGCATCGCTGCTTGCGCGGGTCCTCGCCGAAGTCGAGCGCGCGGGCTTCACGGTCATGGGGGTGCCGGAATTGCGGCCCGATCTTCTCGCGACGGCCGGCGCTTACGGAAAGGAATCACCGACGGACAAGGAGCGCGCGGATATCGATGCGGGCTTCGCCGCCGCCAAGGCCTTGGGCCGGACCGAACGCGGCCAAGCCGTGCTGGTGCGCGACGGCGAAGTGCGCGCCAAGGAAGGGCGCGGCGGCACGACGGCGCTGATCCGCAACGCGCCCTTGCCGGGCGGCATTCTGGTGAAGGCGGCGATGCCGGGACAGGACCGGCGCGTCGATCTGCCGACGATCGGGCTCGACACGATCGATCAGGCCAAGCGCGCGGGCTTGCGCGGCATTGCGGTGGAGGCGGGGGCGGCGATCGTCATGGATCGCGACGCGATGGCGCAAGCGGCCGACGCGGCCGGCATCTTCGTCTATGGCGTGGCGCCATGACCGGCAAGCTGGTCTTCCTCGTCGCGGCCGAACCGTCGGGCGACAATCTCGGCGCCAAGCTGATGGCGAGTTTGCGCAAGCAAGATCCGTCGTTGCGTTTCGCCGGAATCGGCGGCGAGCGCATGGCGGCCGAAGGTCTGGAAACGCTGTTCCCGATCGGCGATCTGTCGGTGATGGGCTTCGTCGAAGTGCTGCCGAAACTTCCGGTCATTCTCGACCGGCTGAAGCGCACGGCCAATGCGATCCGCGCGGTCAAGCCCGATGTCGTCGTGCTGATCGACGCGCCCAGCTTCGGCTTGCGCGTCGCCGATCGCGTGCGCGATACGGGCGTCGCGATCGTCCAATACGTGGCGCCGCAGCTTTGGGCATGGCGTCCGGGGCGCGCGAAAAAACTCAAGCGCCGCGTCGACGCGATCCTGGCGCTGTTTCCGTTCGAGCCGGATTTCTTCGCCACGCTGGGCTTGAAGGCGATCTATGTCGGCCATCCGTCGATCGAAGCCTTGCCGGTACCGGGCGCGCGCGACGCCTTCCGCGCGGCGCGTGGCATCGCGCCCGACGATCTGGTGATCGAGGTTTTGCCCGGCAGCCGGCGCGGCGTGTTCAACCGCATGGCGCCGATCTTCGGCGACGCGCTGCGCTTGTTCGCAGCTGGCCGCAAAGCGCCGGTGTTCCTGTTGCCTTATGTCGCCAACACCGACGCGCTGTCGATCGAATTCGCCAAGACGCTGCCTGGCCGCGTGGTGCGCGTGAATTCGCCCGACGACAAGCGCGCGGCGATGGCGGCGGCCGACGCGGCCCTCAGCATTTCGGGCACATCGGTCTTGGAACTCGCGGTCGCGCGATTGCCGGTCGCGGTCGGGCACAAGGTCAATGCGCTATCCGCATTCCTCGCGCGGCGCCTGATCAAGGTGACGCATGTCACGCCGCCGAATTTGATCGCGGGGCGCGAGATACTGCCCGAGCGTTTGCAGGAGGCGTGCACGCCCGAAACGCTGGCCGCCGATCTCGCGCGTCTCGTCGACGACAAGACTTACGCGGCGGCGATGCGCGGCGAATTCGACGCGGTGTGCGCGAAGCTCGGCGAAGGCGAAATCCGAAAGGGGGTCTATCCGTCGGATCGCGCGGCGTCGGCCGTGCTGGAGCTTCTCAGCCGTAGATCTTGAGGATGCGTTCGCGATGCGCGCGCGTCGCTTCCTCGATTTTCAGCGCGACGTCCAGCGCCTGAAGCCCGGCGCGCCCATCGACCAGCGGCTTGTGCTTGCCTTGCACGGCGCCCAGGAAATTGTCGATCTCGGCGGCCAGATCGTCGCCGTCGGCGTATTCCCGCTCGATGCGCTCGACCGGCGGCAGTCCGGGCGCCCAAGGCTCGCCGTCGCCCCGGCGAATAGCGGCGAAGCGCCGGTTTTGCAGATCGATGCTGACATAGGATTCGCGGCCGAAGAGGCGCATGCGCCGTTCGGTCGTCCGGCTCACGCGGCTCGCGGTGATGTTGGCCACACATCCCGACGCGAATCCCAGGCGCACATTCGCGATATCCTCCTCCTCGGTCACGACCGGCGTGCCGATGGCGTGGATCGATTCGACGGGCGAATTCGCGAAGGCGAGGACGAGGTCGATATCGTGGATCATCAGATCGAGAACGACCGACACGTCGAGCGCGCGCGGCTTGAACGGGTGGATGCGCACGCTTTCGATATAGAGCGGCGTGCCGACGAACGTGGCGGTTTCCAAGCGCTGCAGCAGGAAGCGCTGGAGATGCCCGACCTGCAGCACCACATTGCGCCGGTCGGCCAACGTCACCAGGGCGGCGCCTTGTTCGACCGTCTCGGCGATCGGCTTTTCGATCAGCACATGGATGCCCGCGTCGATCAGGTCGCGCGCCACGTCGTGATGCAGCACGGTCGGCACGACGACCGACACCGCGTCGACTTTGCCGATCAATTCACGATGATCGGCGAAGGCGGCCACACCGTATTTGCCGGCGACCGTATCGCGCGTCCCGGCATCGGCGTCGACGATTCCGACGAATTGCGAGAGCGGCGACTTGGCGTATTTGTCGGCGTGGTAACGGCCGAAATGGCCGGTGCCGATCACGGCGGTCCTGACTTTGTCCATGGCGCCGTCCTACAGCGTTTCGGGGGCTGGCGCAAAGCCCCGCGACGCGCCATTCTGCCGCCCTCTTAGGGGAGCCCGACGCGATGACCGAATTCCGGATGCTGCATACGATGATACGCGTGTTCGACTTGGACAAGTCGATCGCCTTCTATTGCGACAAGCTCGGCATGAAATTGCTGCGCAAAAGCGACTATCCCGACGGCAAATTCACGCTCGCCTTCGTCGGCTACGGCGACGAAGCGACGAACACGGTGATCGAGCTCACCCATAATTGGGACCACGCGCCCTATAATCTGGGCGACGGTTTCGGCCATTTGGCGCTGGGCGTGAAGGATATCTACGGCGTGTGCAAAAAGCTGGGCGAATCGGGCGTGAAAATCACCCGTCCGCCGGGGCCGATGAAGCACGGCACGACCGTGATCGCCTTCATCGAGGATCCGGATGGCTACAAGATCGAATTGATCGAGAAGTAAGGAAACCGGCGCCGGTCCCCCAAGCGGGGGCCGGCCAAAGCCGGTCTCAGACGCCCGCTTTGAGGGCGAAAACGCCGAACGCGATCAAGAACATCGCGAAGCCGGCCCAACGCGCGATACGCGCCAAACCGGGCTGGTTGTCGTTGGCGGCGGGGGGCAAACGGCGGCGGCCCAGCATCGACCCGAGACGGGCGGCGGGCACGAATTCGACGCGTTCCTGGCGTTTGGCGTTCAGCACGGCATTCCTCCCGGGGGAAAACCCCGGCCCGCGTTGTTCGCGGGCTCGGGGTGTTCGTAGCTCGGTTAGGCGCGTTTGTCGAGCGGGACGAAGGGGCGGTGCGCCGGGCCGGTATAGAGCTGGCGCGGACGGCCGATCTTCTGTTCCGGGTCCTCGATCATCTCGTTCCACTGGGCGATCCAGCCCACGGTACGGGCGAGCGCGAACAGCGCCGTGAACATGGCGGTGGGGAAGCCCATCGCCTTCAGGATGATGCCCGAATAGAAATCGACGTTCGGGTACAGCTTCTTCGAGACGAAATACTCGTCCTGCAACGCGATACGCTCCAGTTCGACAGCGATGTCGAGCAGCGGATCGTTCTTGATGCCGAGCTCGCCCAGCACTTCCTGGCAGGTCTTGGCCATCACCTTGGCGCGCGGATCGTAGTTCTTGTAGACGCGGTGCCCGAAGCCCATCAGGCGCACGCCTTCGTTCTTATCCTTCACGCGCTTGATGAATTCGGGGATGCGGTCCTTGTGGCCGATCTCCGCCAGCATCTTCAGCACGGCTTCGTTCGCACCGCCATGCGCCGGGCCCCACAACGTGGCGATGCCCGCCGCGATGCAGGCGAACGGATTGGCGCCCGACGAACCCGACAGACGCACGGTCGATGTCGACGCGTTCTGCTCGTGGTCGGCGTGCAGGATGAAGATGCGGTCCATCGCCTTGGCGAGGACGGGATTGACCTTATAGGGCTCGCACGGCACGCCGAAGGTCATCTGCAGGAAGTTGTCGGCGTAGGGCAGGTTGTTCTGCGGGTACATGAACGGCTGGCCGATCGAATATTTGTAGGCCATCGCCGCGATGGTCGGCATCTTCGCGATCAGGCGGTACGACGCGATCATCCGCTGGTGCGGATCCGCGATGTCCAGGCTGTCGTGATAGAAGGCCGAGAGCGCGCCGACCACGCCGCACATCACCGCCATCGGGTGCGCGTCGCGGCGGAAGCCGGAGAAGAAGCGGTTGATCTGCTCGTGCAACATCGTGTGCAGCGTGATGTCGCGGTCGAACTGCTTCTTCTGATCGGCGTTGGGCAACTCGCCCTTCAGGATCAGATAGGCGACTTCCATGAAGTCGCTCTTCTCGGCGAGGTCTTCGATCGCGTAGCCGCGATGCAGAAGAATGCCCTGGTCGCCGTCGATATAGGTGATCGCCGACTTGCAAGCGCCGGTCGAGGTGTAGCCCGGGTCGTAGGTGAAGAAGCCGGTGTCCGTGTAGAGCTTGCGCACGTCGATGACGTCGGGGCCCACGCTGCCCGACAGGACGGGGAAATTGTAGTCTTTCCCGGTGGCTTTGTCGGTCAAGGTCACGGATTTCGACATGCGGTTCCCCTCGATTTGCTGGAGTGCGGAGCGCGGACTTCGCTCCTCGTATGAAGCATGGGTATGGGGCCTGGATGGGCCCCCGTTTAGGCCCGGACGGGCCTCGGCATTTCGCAGTTGCGGCATTGGAGCCCAGCCGCCGGATTTTGGCAAGGGCAGGGTGATGATATCTCAGCCCTGGGCCCTGCCGTAATCGCCGGGCGGCTATGCCGCTAAAGCGTCGTCGATCCGGCCGAGCGTCTCGTCCTTGCCCAGAATGGCCATGACTTCGAAAATCGGCGGCGACGTGGCTTGGCCGGTCAAGGCGCCGCGCAGCGGCTGGGCCAGCAGGCCGAGCTTCGCACCCTCGGCTTCCGCCGCCTTGCGGAAGGTTTCTTCGAGGAAAGCGGCATTCCAATCCGCCGCCTGCGCCAACAGGTCGCGGCCCTTGGCGAGATTGGCTTTCGCATCGCCCGCGAGAAGCTTCTTTGCGCCGTCGTCAAGGGCGAGGGGGCGGCTGCGCACGTAGAACACCGCCGCCTTGGCGAGTTCCAGCAGCGTCTTGGCGCGCGCTTTCAGTCCGCCCATGCCGGCGATCAGTCGCGTCTTGCCCTCGGGCGAGATCGCGACACCGGCTTCCTTCTCGATCAGCGGCGCGGCGTGGCCGAACAACACGTCGTCGGCGGTCTCGCGCATGTAATGGCCGTTGAGATTGTCGAGCTTCTTGAAATCGAAGCGCGAGGCCGATCGGCCGACCGCGTCGATATCGAACCATTCGATCGCCTTGGCGGTCGAAATGATTTCCTCGTCGCCATGCGCCCAGCCCAGACGCAGCAGGTAGTTGCGCATCGCCTCGGGCAGATAACCCATATCGCGATAGGCATCGACCGCCAGCGCGCCGTGGCGCTTGGAAAGCTTCGCGCCGTCGGCCCCGTGGATCAGCGGGATATGCGCGTAGACCGGCGTGGGCCAGCCCAAACGCTCGATCAACTGCATCTGGCGCGCGGCGTTGTTCAGATGGTCGTCGCCGCGAATGACATGCGTCACACCCATGTCGTAATCGTCGACGACGACCGACAACATGTAGGTCGGCGTGCCGTCGGCGCGCAGCAGGATCATGTCGTCGAGTTGATCGTTGCCGATCGTCACGTCGCCTTGCACGCGGTCGCGGATCACGGTCACGCCGTCCTGGCGCGCCTTCAAGCGCACGACGGGTTTGACGCCTTCGGGCGCGTCCTTGGGATCACGGTCGCGCCAGCGGCCGTCATAGCGGATCGGCTTGCCGGCGGCTTTCTGCGCCGCGCGCATGTCGTCGAGTTCCTGCGGGCTCGCATAGCAATGATAGGCGCCGCCCGAGGCGAGCAATTGGTTCGCGACTTCCGCATGACGATCCATACGCGCGAATTGGTGGACGACCTCGCCGTCCCAATCGAGGCCGAGCCACTTCATGCCGTCGAGGATGGCGGCGGTCGCTTCGGGCGTGGAGCGCGCGCGGTCCGTATCCTCGATGCGCAGGCGGAACGTGCCGCCGAAACGCTTGGCGTAAAGCCAGTTGAACAACGCCGTCCGCGCACCCCCGATATGCAGATAGCCGGTGGGGGACGGTGCGAAACGGCAGACGATCTTGTCGCTCATAGGAAAACCGTATTAAATCCAAAACTTGAGATAGGCGGGACGGACCGCCGGGACCTGCCCGGCGCGGCCACTGCCTAGCACATGGCCCCGCCCCATGCATCGTTTCGATCCGCCCGACGCTCTTGCGCTGCCCGCAAGGACGGACGGGCTCGCCGGGTTCGTCGTTCGTACCGGCGAAGCGATGCGCGGCCGGCTGGTGCTGTGGCTGCCGGTCGCGTTCGGCACCGGCACGGGCGCGTATTTCGCGCTGTCGGTGGAGCCGGATTTCTGGATCGCGCCCGCCTTCGCCGCGATGGCTTTGGCCTTCCTGATTCTCGGTCGCAGCGTCGGTTCGGTGCGCGTGCTGGCGGCGGCTTTGCTGGCGGCGAGCACGGGTTTCGCGTTGGCGCAAATCCGCGCGCAGGATGTCGCCGCCCCGGTGATCGAAAAGCGGATCGGTCCCGTCGCGATCGAAGGCCGTGTGATCGAACTCGCTTTGCGCCCCGAAGGAACGCGCGTGACGCTCGACCGCTTGTCGATCGCGGGGCTCGATCCGGCGGCGACGCCGGAGACCGTGCGCTTGCGGATCGACGCGAAGCTCGGCGCTTTCGCGCCCGGCGACGATATCCGCGTGGCGCGCGCCTTCGTGATGCCCCCGCCGGGGCCCAGCGCCCCCGGCGCGTTCGACTTCACGCGCCAAGCCTGGTTCGAACGTTTGGGCGGGGTGGGCTACGCGCTCGACGCACCCCTTGTCGTCGCGCGGGCACCCGTTTCGATGCCGATGCAAACGCTCGCGCGCTGGCGGGCGGAGGTGTCGCGCCGCATTCTTGAAACACTGCCGCCGCCGGCGGGGCCCATCGCCGCCGCGCTGATCGCGGGCGAGCAGGGCGCTGTTTCGCAAGAGGCACTCGAAGCCTTCCGCGATTCAGGCCTTCAACACATTCTGTCGATCTCGGGCCTGCATATCGGCATGGTCGCGGGCATCGTGTTCTTCGCGATCCGCTTGCTGCTCGCCTTCGTACCGGCGATCGCGTTGGGCACCGACACCAAGAAGATCGCGGCCCTCGCCGCGCTGACGGCAATCACCTTCTATACGTTCTTCGCGGTGGCGAGCGTGCCGACGACACGATCTTGGTTGATGACCGGCATCGTGCTGCTTGCCGTGTTGATCGACCGCACGGCGATCACGCTGCGTTTGGTTGCCTGGGCCGCCGCCGCGATCCTCGCCTTCCGGCCCGAAAGTCTGCTGAGTGCTTCGTTCCAAATGTCGTTCGGCGCGGTCGTGGCACTCGTCGCGGCGTGGGAAGCCTCGCGCGACACGTTCCAGCGCTGGCGCGCCGACCGGCGCTGGACGCGCCGTGCGTTCGTGTGGTTCGCGGGCGCCACGATGACGTCGGTCGTCGCGGGGTTCGCGAGTGCCCCTTTCGCGCTCTACCATTTCAATCGCTTCGCGGCGTTCGGCTTGCTCGCGAATTTCCTCGGTGTGCCGCTCACCGGCCTATGGATCATGCCGTGGGCGATCGTCGCGGGATTGCTGTTTCCCTTCGGTCTCGAATCCTGGGCGCTGATCCCGATGGGCTGGGGCATCGACCGCTTGCTCGATATCGCGCGCTGGGTCGCGGGGCTCGACGGAGCGGTAGCACTTTTCCCCGCGATGCCGCTCTGGGGCATGGCGCTGACGGCGTTCGGTGGATTGTGGCTGTGCCTGTGGACCGGCCGTGTGCGCCTTGCCGGTGCCCCCGCCGTGATCGCGGGATTGCTGTCGCTCGCCACGGTCGAGCCGCCGCATATCCTCGTCTCCGGCGACGGGCGTTTGATGGCGGTGCGCGACGAGGCGGGACGCTTGATGCTGTCGCGCCCGCGCGGCGGCGGATTCGCGCGCGAAACCTGGCTGCGCCGCGACGGCGAGATCGACGAAGGCATCGAGTCCTGGCCGCGCATCGGCAAATCGCTCGACGGCAGACTCGATTGCGCAGTCTCGCATTGCGTCTATCGCGCGAACGGCGCGACGGTGGCGCTGGTGCGCCAGCCGCGCGCACTTCCCATCGCCTGCCGCGACACGGATCTGACGATCGCGCCCGTGGCGCTTTACGCGACCTGCCGGCGCATGACCGGGCGCGCGATCGATCGCATGGATCTGCTGGCCGACGGGGCGCACGCGATCTGGATCAAGGACGGCGCGTTGCGGATCGAAACCGTGCGCGCGGCGCAAGGCCAGCGCCCGTGGGTTTCGCCGCCGCGCTTGCGCGAGCCCGAATTCCGGCGCTGAAAACGAAAAACCCCGGGGTTTCCCCCAGGGTTTTCCGGCCCATCGGAAAGGCTAAGGAGTTGGCGGCGCTAGCCGTCGAACTTGCGCACCAGCGCGACCATCTTGCCCTGCACGCGCACGCGGTCGGGCCCGAAGATGCGGGTTTCGTAGTTCTTGTTCGCCGGTTCCAGCGCGATCGAAGCACCGCGGCGGCGGAAGCGCTTCAGCGTCACTTCCTGTTCGTCGATCAGCGCCACGACGATCTGCCCGTTCTCGGCGCCTTCGGCCTTCTGGATGATGACCGTGTCGCCATCCAGGATGCCGGCTTCGATCATCGAATCGCCGGCGACTTCCAGCGCGAAATGATCGCCCCTGCCCAGCAGCGACGGCGGCACGTCGATCGCGTTGGACGTATCGCGCACCGCTTCGATCGGCAGACCGGCGGCGATGCGCCCGTAAAGCGGCAGCTTCACCACTTCGTTGGCGTTGGCGACGGCGGCACCGCCCAGCGGCATCTTGCCGTCGCCGCGAATGAGCTGCGGACGGAAGCCGCGCGTGGCGGCGGCTTCGGCCGCCGGCATCGCGGTGTTCGACGCGGGCTTGACGCCTTGCGCCGCCAGATTGTCGGGCAGGCGCACGACTTCCAGCGCGCGCGCGCGATGGGGCAGGCGGCGGATGAAGCCGCGTTCTTCCAGCCCCGTGATCAGGCGATGGATGCCCGACTTGGATTTGAGACCCAGCGCATCCTTCATCTCGTCGAACGAGGGCGGGACGCCGATCTCGGTCAGCCGCTGATTGATCAGCAGCAGCAATTCGTATTGTTTGCGCGTCAGCATGGTTCGCCCTCGCGTCGCGGGCCCGCCCGGAAACGCCGGGCAGGCGGGGTTGATCGGGGTCCGACGGGGCACCCGGCCGATTGCACTAAAAAGCGCCACCGATGGGGTGTCCCGCTGCACCACCCGACAACATGTCGAAAACAGAGGTGCAACGGACTATGAATGTTCTAGTTCGGTTCGTGCCCTCGGTCAAGCCTTATCCACAACCGGAAAGCTGCGGCGAATTCAGGCCAGAGGGAGAACGGAAATGGAATCGCCTTTTTGCGCGGCCGGCGCGCTCGCCGGGCGGATCGCCAAAGCATCGGCCCGGGCGAGGACCGAGATCATCGAGCTGTCCTGTTTCTCGAACGGTGTGGCGATCAGATTGCCGCTCGCGTCGCGCGTCAATGCGCTGCGCAGATAATCTTCGCGCCGATCATTGGCGGGCAGATCGCGGCCGAGTTTCGCCGCGACAGGCTGCGGCAACACATCGGCTTTGCCGAGCAGCTTGGCGATGGCAGGGCCGAGGAACAGATGCGCGCAGACGAAGCCCGACACCGGATTGCCGGGAAGCCCGAGCAACGGGATCGCGCCGAGCGTGCCGAACATCAGCGGTTTGCCGGGGCGCATCGCGATCTGCCAGAAATCCAGCGACAGGCCTTCTTCGCCCAACGCCGAACGCACGAGATCGTGTTCGCCGACGGAAGCGCCGCCCGAGGTGACGAGAAGATCCGCACCGGCGGCCCCGCGCGCGAGTTCCTTCAACGCTGCCGGATCATCGGGCGCGATCGGCAACACGATCGGCTCGCCGCCCGCGCGGCGCACGAAAGCCGCGAGCGACGGACCGTTCGACGAAACGATCTGGCCTTTCTTGGGGGCAGTGCCGGGCAACACGATTTCGTCGCCGGTCGCGAGAATGGCGACACGCGGACGCCGGCGCACGCTGAGCCATGCATGGTTCGATGCGGCCGCCAAACCGATATGGCGCGGATCGAGCGTCAAGCCTTCGCGCAGGACCACGTCGCCTTCGCGGAAATCGAGCCCGGCGGGACGCACATAAGTGCCGCGCTTCACGCTTTCCTTCGGGCGGACGATGCCGTCGCTTTCCTCGGCGTCCTCTTGAATCAAAATCGTGTCGGCACCTTCGGGCACTTCGCCGCCGGTGAAGATGCGCACGCATTCGCCTTGCCCGACTTTGCCGTCGAACGGATGGCCGGCGGGCGCTTGGCCGATGCGCTTGAGCGATGCGGGCAGCGACGCGATATCGGCGGCGCGCACGGCGTAGCCGTCCATCGCCGAAACGGGAGCGGACGGCTGCGTGAGGCGCGCGCGCAGATCCTCGGCGAGCGTACGACCCAACGCGGCGTCGAGGCCGATCGTCTCCGCGCCGATCGCGCGAAGACCGGCAAGGATGCGTTGCTGGGCTTCCGCGACCGGGATCATGCTTGTTCGAATGTGCCGGATTTGCCGCCGGTCTTGCGCACCAGGCGGATATTTTCGATGCGCATGCCGCGATCGATGGCTTTGACCATGTCGTAGACGGTGAGGGCAGCTGCCGACACGGCCGTCAGCGCTTCCATCTCCACGCCTGTCTGGCCGGTGACCTTGACGCGCGCTTCGATCTCGACCGCGTTCTCGGCCTCGTTGGGCGAAAGCTCGACTTTGACGGACGACAGCAGCAGCGGATGGCAGAGCGGGATTAATTCGTGCGTCTTCTTCGCGGCCATGATGCCCGCGACCTGGGCGATGGCGAGCACATCGCCCTTCTTGATCCGCCGCCCGACGATTTCCGCGAGCGTCGCCGCATCCATCACCACGCGTCCGCGCGCGATCGCTTCGCGTTCCGTCGCATCCTTGGCCGATACATCGACCATGACCGCGTTGCCCGCGGCGTCGAAATGGGTGAGCTTGCTCATCCGATGAGAGCCTTCGTCGCGGCGGTGACGTCGTCTTGCAGCATCAGGCTTTCGCCGACCAGGAAGGCGCCCGCACCGGCCTTCGTCAGGCGGTCGATATCCGCGCACGTCTTGATCCCGCTTTCGGCGACCAGCAGGCGATCTTTGGGCGCCATCGGCGCCAAACGCTCGAATGTCGCCAGATCGACCTTCAGCGTTTTTAGATTGCGGTTGTTGACGCCCAGCATCGTCACCGTGCCGCCGGGGCCGGTGGCGGGCAGCTTCAACGCGCGCGCCATTTCTTCCTCGTCATGTACTTCGGCCAGCACGTCCATGCCGCGCATCAACGCGAGTTCGCACAGATCCTGCACAGTGCAATCGTCGAGGCAGGCGAGGATCAGCAGAATGCAATCCGCCCCCAGCGCGCGGCTTTCCTCGATCTGGTATTCGCCGAGCATGAAATCCTTGCGCAAGGCGGGCAGGGGAACCGCGTCGCGCGCGGCGACGAGATACGCATCCTCGCCTTGGAAATAGGGCTTGTCGGTCAGTACCGACAGGCACGTGGCCCCGCCATCGCGATAGGCGCGGGCGAGTTTCGGCGGATCGAAATCGGGACGGATCAGGCCTTTGGACGGCGAAGCCTTCTTGATCTCCGCGATCAAGGGTACTGCGCCGCGCGTCTTGGTCGCGCGCAAAGCGTTCGCGAAACCGCGCGGCGGCGGCAGCTTCTCGGCCTTGGCGCGCAACGTATCGACGGAGACGCGCAGTTTGCGCTTGCCGACTTCGATGGCCGTGTCCGCGCAGATTTTCGCCAGC
The DNA here is from genome assembly GCA_017308135.1 of Alphaproteobacteria bacterium. Lineage (NCBI taxonomy): Bacteria > Pseudomonadati > Pseudomonadota > Alphaproteobacteria > Alphaproteobacteria bacterium. The sequence goes on along the minus strand of JAFKFM010000008.1, from coordinate 962,953 downwards.
ACGTCGTCCATATCAGGCGGCCGAACGGTTGGTGATTTCGATCAAGGCTTCGAGCGCGCGTTTCGCCGCGCCGGAATCGATCGAGGCGCCGGCTTGCGAAATGCCCTGCTTCAGATCGGCGGCGGCGCCCGAAACGACCAGCACGGCGCCCGCGTTCATCATGACGACGTCGCGCAGCGGTCCCTTCTTGCCGTCGAGCAATTCGCGCAGCAGGGCGGCGTTTTCCGCCGGTGTGCCGCCCTTCAAATCCTCGGGCTTGGCGCGGGCGATGCCGACTTGCTCGGGCGTCACTTCGAATTCGTTGATCTTGCCGTCGCGGAACTCGGCGATGAAGGTCGGGCCCGTGGTCGTGATTTCGTCGAGCCCGTCGGACCCGTGCGCGACCCAAGCGTGTTCGGAACCGAGGCGGCCCAACGTCTCGGCGACGGGGCGCACCCATTTGCGCGCGAACACGCCGACGAGCTGGCGCTTCACGCCCGCCGGGTTGGCGAGAGGGCCGAGCAGATTGAAGATCGTGCGGGTCCCCATCTCGACGCGCACGCCGCCGACATGGCGCATCGCGGAGTGGAAACGCGGCGCCATCATGAAGCCCACGCCGGCCTTGGAGATCGCGTATTCGACGAGCTTCACGTCGCATTCGACATTGACGCCGAGCGAGGTGAGGATGTCGGCCGCCCCCGATTTTGACGAGAAGGCGCGGTTGCCGTGTTTGGCGACTTTCTGGCCCGCACCCGCGACGACGAAGGACGACGCGGTCGAAATGTTGAAACTGCCCGACGCGTCGCCGCCCGTGCCCACGGCTTCGACCGCACCGGCCGGCGCGTTCACCTTCAGCGCTTTGGCGCGCATCGTGCGCGCGGCGGCGGCGATCTCGTCGACGGTTTCGCCGCGCACGCGCAGCGCCATCAGAAAGGCGCCCATCTGGGCGGGGGTGGCGTTGCCCGACATCATGATGTCGAACGCCTGCTCGGCCTCCGCCTGGGTCAGGGCATGGCCGTCGGCCACGCGCGCGATCAGCGCCTTCAACTGGGTCATGTCGCCGGCCATTTTTATGCGTCTCCCTCGATCCGGAGGGCGGTTATAGCCGAGTTTGGCGGGCGCTGTCAGGCGCCGCCGGTATCCCGCCCGGCCAGGAACTCGGCCACGCTCGGCTCGGTTTCGCGCGCGCCGTGGGGGGCGACGGTGCGGTCGGGGGGCAGGACCAGCGTCACCGATGTGCCCTTGGCGGGCTCCGACGCGATTTCGAGGTCGCCGCCATGCATCCGGGCGAGCGATAGCGACAAGGGCAGGCCCAGCCCCGTGCCCTGGTGCTTGCGGGCGAGCGTGTTTTCGATCTGGCGGAAGGGTTGCAACGCCAGGGGAATATCCTCCGTGCGCATACCGATCCCGGTATCGCGCACGCGCACGAACACGCCGCCGTTTTCGCGCAAACCCGTTTCGACGTCGACCGCGCCGTCGGCTTGGGTGAACTTCACCGCGTTCGACAGCAGGTTCAGCAAAATCTGTTTCAGCTTTCCGCGATCGGCCCACACGACAGGCAGATCGCCGCCCGACGGCACGCGCAGTTCGACGCGCGCGCGTTGCGCGCGCTCGCGCACCAGCCGCGCGCAGGATTCGAACACGCCGCCCAGATCGACCTGTTCTTCGCGCAACGTCGCTTCGTTCGCCTCGATCTTCGACAGGTCCAGAATGTCGTTGATCAGCGTCAGCAGATGCTTGCCCGATTCCTCGATGTCCTTGACGTATTCGGCGTAGCGCTGGTCGCCCAAGGGCCCGAACAGCTGGTCGTTCATGATCTCGGCGAAGCCGATGATGGCGTTGAGCGGCGTGCGCAATTCGTGACTCATATTGGCCAGGAACTGCGACTTGGCGCGGTCGGCGAGTTCGGCGGTTTCCTTCGCCTCGCGCAACGCCGCTTCGGTCGCTTCGCGCGCGGTGATGTCGGTGAAGGTCGCGACATGGCCGCCGCCCTCGATCGGGCGCATATAGACGTCGATCACGCGCCCGTCCGTCAGGCGCTGGATGATCGTCACGGGCTTGCGCGAGCGCGCGCCCTTGATGCGTCCGCGGACCGCCTCGCGCGCGGCTTCGTCGTCGTAATGGCCTTTGCGGATCGACACGCGCAGCAGATCGATCAGCGATGCGCCCTCGCGCGCTTCGCTTTCGCTGAGCTTGAAGAGTTCGAGATAGCGCGCGTTGCGCACGATCAGGCGCATGCGCCGGTCGTAGACGGCGATGCCTTGCGCCATGTTGGCGAGGGCGAGTTCGAGCTGGGCGCGCTTGGCTTCGAGCTGTTCGCGCAGAATGGCGAGCGAGTCTTCCGCGCGTTTACGCTCGGTCGCGTCGAGCGCGATGCCTTCCCACATCACCGCGCCGTCCGCTTGGCGGCGCGGGCGCGAGGTGATTTCGAACCAGCGCTGCTCGCCGTTCGCGTGACGCACGCGGCCGGTCCAGTGGATCGGCCGCATATCTTCGGCCGAGCGTTTATAGGCGCGGCGCAAGGATTCGAGATCGCGCGGATGGGTGTATTCGTTGAGGATGCGCCCGCCGTCGCGCGCCGCCGCTTCGCGCGACAGGCCCAGCAGGCGTTCGACACCTTCGCTGATCCACACGAAATCCGCCCGGCCGCCGGGCGGCTGGATGCGCTGGAACACGATGCCCGGCACGTTGCCGACCAGCGTTTGGAAGCGGTGCTCGGATTCCAGCAGCGAGGCTTCCGAATCCTCGACGCGCCCCAAATGCCGGCCCAGCGACAGCAGCAGGAACAGGAACGCCGCGACGACGAGCGCGGAGAAGGGCATGCTGATCCCCAGCGTGCCGCGCCATTCGGCCATGAAATTGTTCGTGGGCGCGCCCGCGACGACCGCGAAATGCCGGTTGGCGACGCGCCGCGCCACGCTCACGCGCTCGATCCCGTCGAGACCCGGCAGCGTGGCGACGATAGGTGCGCCGTTCGCCGCCTCGGCCGCGCGCACGAGACCGGCGAAAGGCAAGGTATCGAGCGCGCGGTCGAGATAGCGCATGTCGTCGGGCGCGCGCACCACGACCCAGCCGCGCGTATCGACCAGCGCCAATTCGCGTCCGCGCCCGTCTTCGAGACCGAGATAGAAGCGCGCGAAGGCGGCGGCGGGGATCTCCGCCGCGATCGCGCCGATGACTTGGCCCGGCAGCACGCCGGTGATCGGCGCGATGGCGAACAGGGCCGCGCCTTCGTCGACCAATTGCGGGCGCAGGATCGCGGTGCCGCTCGCGGGATCGGCGATGGCGCGCATAACGGCGGCGCCGACGGCGGCGGGCATTTCGCGCGGCGGCGCGCCGGCACTGGCGGCGATGTTGCCGCGCGTGTCGAAGACGGCGAAGGACCGGAAGCCGCCATCGGCGCTGAGAAACCGGCCGAGCATCGCGGACAGGCGGATCGTATTCGTCCAGCCGTCGGGATTGGCGACGCTCGCCGCTTCGTTGGCGACGGTCGCGACGACGAACTCGACGCGCGCGATCACGCTGTCGGCTTGATCGGACAGGACCGAGGCGAGAATGCGCATTTCGCGCGTCGCGTCGGCGCGCGCGCGGTCGGTCGCGTGCGTCGCGCTGTAGACGAAATAGCCGAAGAACCCCACCGCCATCGCCAGCGCCAGGCCCAGCAGCGCGAAGCGATAGCGCGTGCGGCCCAGCGAACGCGGTCCGAGGCGGACCGTCTGCCGGAGATTGACGGGATCGGTCACTGTCTTTTGCGGGCGAAGGCCGAGTAGCTGCACGCCCGGCCGTTGGCGAGTGCCGTGAATGTCGAGGCGCCGAAGCGCCCATCGATGCCGTAGGAGTCGCCGCCGCTGCGGAACGCCGTGATCACGCGCCCATCCGCTTCGATGAAGGCGAGGATCCGATCGACGACGAGGTCGGGCTGCTGGCTGTCGAAGATCTCGCCGCGCGCCTCGCCCGAAGCGACCTGAACCCGCAGTTTGAACGAATTGGGGCAGCTATAGACGGGCCCGGAGGAGCGGGTGACGTCGCCTTCGTAAATCCCGTCGAGCGTGGCCACGCCGCCCGGCGGCAGGCGCTCGGTGCAGGCGGACAACGCCCCGGCGAGGGCGGCGAGCAGCAGAAATCGGGCGCGAATCATCATCCATCCATATGCGCAGGTTTTGACGAATTAACGCTTAATCCGGGGGCTGCGGCAAGTTGACCCCATCCGGTCCGACCGGTTTCGCCATATAACCTTGACCTTCCCAGAACGGTAAGGATCATCCTTTGGTCATGACCATAAATTCGATCCCTCGAACCGTTCCGCCCGTCACGCTCGATCTGAAGATCGGCGGGATGACCTGCGCATCCTGTGTGGGACGGGTGGAAAAGGCGCTCGCTCAAGTGCCGGGCGTCGCCCAGGCCCGCGTCAATCTCGCGACCGAGAAGGCGCGGCTCGATATCTCGGGCGCAGCGGGCGATGTGCTGCGCGCGGCGATCGAGCGCGTGCGCGATGCGGGCTATGACGCCGCCGCCTGGTCGGACAAAGGCGAACGCGCGGCGACGCAAGCCGCCAAGGATGCCGCCGATCTGGCGCACGAAAAGCGGCTGACGATCCTCGCTTTCGTCTTGTCGGCCCCACTGGTCGCTGAGATGGCCGCCCATTGGGGCTGGTTCGATTTTTCGCTGCCCGGCTATCTCGCCCTCGCTTTGGCGGCGCCGGTGCAATTCTGGCTGGGCGCGCGCTTCTATGTCGCGGGCTGGCGCGCCTTGCGTGCGGGTACCGGCAATATGGATCTGCTGGTGGCGCTGGGCACGAGTGCCGCGTTCTTCTACAGCGCCTGGCTGATCGCAAGTCATCCGCCCGGCGGTCACGCGCACCACTACCTGGAAGGGGCCGCCGTCGTGATCGCGCTGATCCGGCTCGGCAAGTTCCTGGAGGCCCGCGCCAAGCGCGCGGCGGGCGATGCGGTGCGCGGGCTTCTGGCCCTTGCCCCCGCCAAAGCACATCGCGTTTCGGGCGACGAAGAAACCGAGATCGATGCCGATCTGCTCGCCCCCGGCGATGTCGTGCGCGTGCGGCCGGGCGAACGTTTCCCGGCCGACGGCATGGTGATCGCCGGCAAATCGGAAGCCGACGAAGCGATGCTGACCGGCGAAAGCCGCGCCGTCGCCAAGGACAGCGGCGACAATGTCGTCGGCGGCGCGCTCAACGGGACGGGTTCGCTCGACGTGAAGGTGACGGCCTCGGGCGCCGACACGGCGTTGTCGCGCATCGTGGCGCTGGTCGAAAACGCGCAAGCGTCGAAGCCGCCGATCCAGCGCCTGGTCGATCGCATCTCGGCCGTGTTCGTGCCCGCGATCGTGCTGGTCGCGATCGCAGCACTGCTCGGCTGGTGGTTGCTCGATGGCGATCTCGACACCGGCCTCGTCGCCGCGATCAGCGTGTTGGTCATCGCGTGCCCTTGCGCGCTGGGCCTTGCGACACCCACGGCGATCGTCGTGGGGACGGGGGCGGCCGCGAAATTCGGATTGCTGATCCACGATGCCGACGCGCTGGAACATGCCGCGCATGTCGACCTCGTGGTGTTCGACAAGACCGGCACGTTGACCGAGGGCAAACCGCGCGTCGCGTCCGTCGCGGGCGATGCGCAGACGCTGCGCTTGGCGGCTTCGTTGCAAGCGCGCTCCGAACATCCGCTGGCGCAAGCGATCTTGAAAGCGGCACCCGGCCCGGCGGCTGCGGCCGAAGAATTCCGCGCCCATCCGGGGCGCGGCGTGTCGGGCCGTGTCGAGGGCCGCGACCTTATCTTGGGCTCGCTGCGCTACATGAGCGAAAGCGGCGTCGATTTGTCGGCGCTGCAAGGCGCCATCGATGCGGCGGAAGCCTTGGGGCAAACGCCGACTTTGCTGGCGGAAGGTACGCGCGCGCTCGGCTTGATCGCATTGGAAGATGCGCCGCGCGCTTCGGCCGCCGCCGCCATCGCCGCAATCAAGAAACTCGGCGTCGATGTGGCTCTGCTGTCGGGCGACCGTCAGGCGGCCGCGCACGCGACGGCCGCGAAACTCGGCATCGATAATGTGCGCGCGGAGGTTTTGCCCGCCGGCAAGGCCGACGCGATCCGCGCATTTCAAGCGCAGGGCAAGCGCGTGGGCATGGTCGGCGACGGCGTGAACGACGCGCCGGCCCTCGCCGCCGCCGATTGCGGTTTCGCGATGGGCACGGGCAGCGACGCCGCCATCGGGACGGCGGGCATCGTGCTGCTGCGCGCCGATCCCATGCTGGTGCCTGCCGCGATCGATTTGTCGCGCGCGATCCGCAAACGCATCGCCGGCAATCTGTTTTGGGCCTTCGCCTACAACGTCGCGGGCGTGCCGCTCGCGGCGCTGGGCTTGCTCAGCCCCGCCATCGCGGGGGCGGCGATGGCGCTGTCCTCGGTCAGCGTGGTCGCCAATTCGCTGCGCCTGCGCGGCTGGAAATTCGACGGAGAGACGAAATGAATATCGGCCAAGCGGCGGAGAAGGCGGGCATCAGCGCCAAGTCGATCCGCTATTACGAAAGCGTGGGTTTGATCGCGCGCGCGTCGCGGCGCGATAACAACTACCGCGACTACGGCGACCAGGAGATCGCGGAGCTGCGCTTCATCCATCGCGCGCGGTCGCTCGGGTTTTCGGTGAAGGAAGTCGGCGATCTGCTGGCCTTGTGGCGCGACCGCAAGCGGGCGAGCCATCAGGTGCGCGAGGTCGCCCAGCGCCATATCGACGATATCGAACGCAAGATCGCCGAGCTGCAATCGATGCGCGCGACGTTGCACACGCTGGTCGCCAAATGCCACGGCGACGATCGGCCGGATTGCCCGATCCTCGAAGACCTCGCCTCCGGCAAGACTCATTGCGGGGGCGGCAAGCCGCAGGGCGACTAGCGTGCCGGAGTCGCGCGCGAATCGGTGTATGGAGCCTCCATGGCCATGTCCGGGGGATTCGTGCGCGAGTTCGGCCGGGCCGCGGTGATCGCGGTCCCGTTGGCCGCCGTGTTGGCGTGGGGCTGGACCGAGTTCCAGGCGAGCCAAGCCGCCGCAACCCAGCAAGTCGCGCCGCAGAATGCGGCCGTCCCGGCGGCCGAACCCGTCGTCGAGCCGCAGATCGCCGCCCCTGCCGAACCGGCGCGCGAACCGGCCGGACCTTTCTTCGGCATTCGCCGCGAAGGCGTGGTCGCGGCACCCGCACCGGTACCGCCGCGCCCCGTCGCGGTCGCAAGCGATGGCGGCTGGGAAAGCCGCGCCATTCCGGCCCCTTCGATCCGCACGGGCGCTTACGTCGCGATCATCATCGACGATATGGGCATGGACCGCGCGCGCGCCGCGCGTCTTGCGGCGCTGCCGGGTCCGTTGACTTTCTCCTACCTCGCCTATGCGCCCGATATCGACGCGCAATCGCGCGGCGCCCGCGCCAACGGGCACGAGATCATGCTGCATCTGCCGATGGAGCCGGAGGGCCGCGACGATCCGGGCCCCGGGGCCTTGCGCGTGTCGCTGACGGATGAAGATATCCGCGCGCGCACGGCGGCCTCGCTCGATCGCTTGCCGCTCGCCGTTGGGCTCAACAACCATATGGGCAGCAAGTTCACGCGCGATTTGCGCGCGATGCGCCCCGTGCTCGCCGAACTCGCGGCGCGCGGGCTGCTGTTCGTCGATAGCCGCACGTCCGGTTCGTCGGTCGGGCTCGACGTCGCCAAGCAAAGCGGTGTCGCCGCCGCCGGGCGCGACGTGTTCCTCGACAACGAGATCGACGCGCGCGCGATCCGCGTCCAACTCGCGGAGCTGGAGCGTGTGGCCTCGCGCCGCGGCTCGGCCATCGCCATCGGCCATCCGCACGAGGCGACGATCGAAGCGCTCGCCCAATTCCTGCCGGGCATGCAAGCGCGCGGGCTGCAATTGGTCGCGGCGTCCGCGATCGTGCGCCAGCGCCTGCGCGAGACGCCGGCCCCTTCGGCCCCACTGGTGGCGCTTGAGCTTCCCGCGCCGGTAAGCCGTAATATTCAAGAAGTTGCGACGGCCGCGCAGCCGGCCATCCGGCAAACGGCCCGTGTGGCGCCCGAATCGTCGGCGCCGGTTTGGAACGGAGGCGAAGTGCCTTGGAAGCGGTATCCTATCGAGTGACGGGTATGACCTGCGGCGGTTGCGCGCGGGCGGTGACGAAAGCGGTGAACGCGGCGGCCCCGGCCGCGAAGATCGATATCGATCTCGACGACGGTATCGTGCATGTCGCCGGCGGGCCTAGCGAAGCGATCGTGCAGATCGCGATCGAGAAAGCCGGTTTTGGCTACGCCGGCCCGGTCTGAATTTTGGAATTCCTCCCCAATCTGCTCGCCCTCGCGGGCATGCATATCCTGATGGCGATGCTGCCCGGCCCCAATACGGTGGTGGTCAGTTGGCAATCGGCGACGCGTTCGCGCCGAGAAGGCTTGCTGACCGTCGCGGGCGTGGTCGTCGCGTCGCTGATCTGGGTGGCGCTCGCACTTTGGGGCGTGGGCGCGTTGCTGCTCGAAGCCGGCTGGCTCTATCGCACGCTGCGTTTGGTGGGGGCGGCCTATCTCGTCTATGTCGGGATCAGGATGGTCCGCGCCGGGTTCCGCCAAGGGGCGGGGGAGATGGCGGCGGCCCCGCCGCGCATCTTCGGCAAAAGCCCGTTCGTGATGGGCCTCACGACGACGCTCAGCAATCCCAAATCCGCCGTGTTCTGGACCAGCGCCTTCCTGCTCGCCGTGCCGCCGCACGCACCTGGCTGGGTCTATGCCGCGATTCTGGCGATCATCGCCGTGCAGTCGTCGGCGTGGTACGGCTTCTTGGCGCTGTTCTTCTCGACCGGTTTCGCGCGCGCGCAATATCTGCGCTTGGCGCGCCGCCTGGACCTGTTCGCAGGCGCGGTGATGATCGCACTCGGCCTCAAACTCGCCGACGAGGTCCGCCGCGAGTTGATGGTCCGGACGGCGAGCTGATCCTTTAGTTCGGCGCGTTCAAGCGATCGACGACCGCGCGATTGATCTGCGCGCCGAGCCGCGTGCGCAGACCTTGCGTGTATTCCGCGACCAGATCGTTGGCCATGTCCTGGCGAAGCTGCGTGCGGATCTGCTCGACGCCCGCCGCATCCGCGGCCGGGTCGGCGGGCACGATTTCCTTCATGCGCACGACATATTGGCCTTCCAGCCCCGGCGTCACCGCCGCTTCGCCCGGCTTCAGCGCGAACAGCCGCGCGGCGATTTGCGCGGGCATGTTGCGCGACGTGTCGCCGGTGCGCAGAACCGGCTCGATCGGTTCGATGCGCAGATTGAAGCGCAGTGCGACGGCTTCCAGCGCCTCGCCGCCCGCGATGGCGGTCAGCACTTCCTTGGCGCGCTCGGCGGCCTTTTCGTCGCGGCGCTGCGCGGCCCACAACGTGGCGACCTCGTCGCGCACGGCGGCGAAATCCTTGCGCTGCGACGGCGTCACGCCATCGGGGCGCACCAGGAAATAAAGTCCGGTGCGCGTTTCGATCAACTGGCTTTCGCGGCCCACGGCGGTGTCGAACACGGCGCGCAGCGCTTCGGGCGCGCCGGAGAATAGCGTCACCGCATCGCCCTTGGCGTCGCGCCCGCGCGCATCGACCGCGTCGAGCTTCACGACCTTGGCGCCGGCGGCTTCGGCCGCTTCGTCCAGCGTGCGGCCGCGCGTGATTTGATCTTCCAGCTTGTTGGCGATCTCGAACGCGCGCTCGGCCGCCATGCGGCGCTTCAAATCCGGCAGCAGCTTGTCGCGCACCGACGCCAGCGTGGCTTCCTCGCCCGGCTTGACCGTGACGATCTCCACCAAGTGCCAGCCGAACGGCGTGCGCACCGGGCCGATCGTCTTGCCCGCCGCCGCACCGGCGGCGAAGGCGGCGTCGGCGATTTCGGGGATCGTCTCGCCGCGCGTGACTTCGCCCAGCGACGTGCGCTCGGGCGATTGGCCCGGCGTTTCCTTGGCGACGTCGTCGAAGCTCTTGCCGCCTTCGATGGCGGCCAGTGCCGTCTTGGCGGCGGCTTCGTCGGCGAACAACATCTGCTTCAATTCGCGCCGCTCGGGCACGTCGAATTCGGCCTTACGCGCGGCGAATTCGTCTTCCAGCGCCTTCTCGTCGGGCTCGATCGTCGCGAGAACCTCGTCGATCCCGACGCGCGCGACCGACGCCGCGCGATATTCCGGCGCGGTGAAACGGTCGATATTGGTCTCGTAGGTCTCTTTCAACTGATCGTCCGTCGGCGTGCCGATATCGGTGAAGGCCGAGGCGGGGACGAACACGCGCTCGCCCGAGCGGCGCTCGTTGCGATGGCGGTAGATCGCGTCGACCAGCGCGGCGGGCACGGCGGCCCCGGTGTCGAGCGCTTCGATCAGCGGCAGGCGGCGCGTTTCGCCGCGCACGAGTTCGATGTAGCGCTGTTCGGACAGGCCGTTCTCGTACAGCACGCGCTGGAACTGGAAACGATCGAACTGGCCGGTGGCGCCGCGGAAGGCGGGATCGGCGGCGATGCGCTGGCGCACTTGGGCGTCGCTCGCGACGATGCCCAGGCGGCGCGCTTCCTCGTCCAACGCGGCTTGGGTCGTCGCGCGCTCGACCGTCTGGTCGAGCAAGCCGAAGGTGCGCACGAGGTTTTCGTCGAGTTCGCCGCCCAGTGCGGCACGCAGGCGGTCGCGCGCCGCGCGGTAATCGGTGTCGAGCGCGGCAAGCGAAACCTTCGTCTCGCCGACCTTGATCGCCGTATCGTCGGTGGTGCGCAGGAACGCGTAATCGCCGATCCCCCACACCGCGAAGGACAGGACGATAAGACCGAAGAAGATTTTGACGACGACGCCGGTCGTCTTCGCGCGGATCGCTTGAAGCATGTGTACTCGCGAGGGGAAACCAAAAGGTTGGCGAGAATAGGGCGCGAAGGCCGGGGCCGCAACAACCCGTTGGGCCTTGTCAGGCCCCGGTCCGGGCGCCTAAAACGGCCGTCAATTCAAGGGAGAAGCGCCCATGTCGAGCCCTCGCGTGTTGATCGCCGGAAACTGGAAGATGAACGGCCGCCTGAGCGAGGCGACGGCGCTTGCCCAAGCCGTGGCGAAGGGCGCCAAAGCGGGCGGGGCGGAATTGCTGGTGTGCCCGCCGTTTCCCGTGCTGGCCTCGGTGAAGGGCGTGCTCGCCTCGGCGCCGGTGGCGTTGGGCGCCCAGGATTGCCACGCCAAGGTTTCGGGGGCGCATACCGGCGACGTCGCCGCCGAAATGCTGCGCGACGTGGGCTGTGCCTATGTGATCGTCGGCCATTCGGAACGACGCACCGACCATGAGGAAACCGACGGCCAAGTGCGCGCGAAAGCCGAAGCGGCGTTGCGCGCCGGTTTGAAGCCGATCGTCTGCGTCGGCGAAACTTTGGCCCAGCGCGACGCGGCGCAAACCTTGGGCGTCGTCGCCGACCAGATCGCGCATTCGATCCCCGAAACGGCGACGGCCGCGACCGTCGTCATCGCCTATGAACCCGTCTGGGCGATCGGCACGGGCCGCACGCCGACGGTGGAGCAGGTCGCCGAAGTCCACGCCAAGATCCGCGCCGATCTGGAAGCGCGCTTCGCCGATGGCGCCGCGTTCCGCATTCTCTATGGCGGCTCGGTCAAGGGATCGAACGCAGCCGAATTGCTGGCGATCGACAATGTCGATGGCGCGCTCATCGGCGGCGCTTCGTTGAAGGCCGACGAATTCCTCGCCATCGCCGCCGCCGCGCCGGATCGCACGTAACGCGCCAAAATGAGCGCGTGATCGAGGTCACTTCCGAAACCCCGGGATCGGCGCGTAAATAGCGCCGGTACAACGGACGAGTCGTCCGAGGGGTTTCGATGAAGTGCAAAATCGTGGCGGCGGTTTTCAGCGCCGCGTTGCTGCTGGGCTGCCAACAAGACGCGGCGAAGCCGGTGACGTCCAATACGGCGGGTGCCACGGCGATCGCGCGCGCGCAAAACGCCTTCGTGGCGCCGCCGCGTTCGATCGCCGACGTGATCGAACGGCTGGAGCGCGAACTCGCCCAGCGCCGCCCCGACGCCGCGACGATGCTCGACGACAGCGATCCCGCCGAAGCCGATGCGGAGGATGAGGCGGCACCGGCCGCCGTACCGCGCGCGCCCGGTGCGGCGCAGAACCAGCAACGCGGCCGCCAACAGCAACAGCAACAGCAGCAGCCTCAAGGCGCGTTGCGGGTTAGCCCCGCCGAACGCATCGAGGCCGATCGCGCGAGTTACAGCGCGCGTGCCGACGAAGCGCGCCGGGCAGCGAACGATGCGCGCCGCGACGGCAAGATCGACGCGCATCTCGCGCTCGCCCGCGAAGCGCTGGCCCTCGCGCGCCAAGGTCAGCCGCGCAATCTGTTCAACTACCTGATTCTCGCGGCGCACGCCGAAACGGATTTCGGCGTGCGCCCGCGCGGCTACGCGCTATTCATCGAAGCGGCGGATGCGGCGATGGGCATGCCCAATCCGCGCCCCGGCTTCGTGCTGGCGACGGACGCCGCGCGCGTGCTGGCGCAAGGCGGGCGGCGCGAGGACGCGCGCAAAATGCTCGATCGCGCCGAAAGCCTGCGCACGCAACTGGGCGCCCGGCGCGGCCTCGTGCCGTTCATGCCGGAATTCGAGGCGCGGCTTTCCTTCGCGCGCGGCCTCGTCGATCTGGGCGAAGGCAAGCTCGAACCCGCCGAAGCCCATCTGCGCGTCGCGATCGCGCGAATGGAACGCATGGTCGCTTCGGTGAAAGCCGGGCTCGATGCGAAGCCGGGCTTCCATGAAAATCAGCTCGCTCTTTATCGCCAGCAACTCGCCAATCTGCTGAACGATCAGCAGCGTTTCGTCGAGGCCGAGATCTACGCCCGCCAATCCTTGCAGGCGATGATCGACCTGCACGGCCCCTATCACGTCACGACGGTGTTCCGCATCCAGGCGCTGACGCGCACGCTGGTCGAGCAGGGGCGCTTCGCCGAGGCACGGCGTTTGGCGACGGTGTCGATGGGCATCCAGCGCGAAATGAAAATCGCGGGTGCGGCCAACTCCTATCTCGGCGCGCATATCCAATTGGCGGCGTCGCGGCTGTGGCAGGCCGATTACGCCGGGGCGCTGGGCGAATACCGGCGCATGTTGCAGGCGATCGGCGAGGGCAACGCCAATCTCGCCGAGCGCTGGGTGACGGCGACGATGAATTACGGCGTGGCGCTGCTGATGACGGGCGATGCCGTATCGGCGCGCAAGGTGCTGGATGTCAACGCCGAGCGCGTGGTCGCGCGCTATGGCGTGGACGCGTTCGGGGCGGCGATGGCGCGCGGTTTCCGCGCATTGTCGGTCGCGCGTGCCGGCGATACGAACGCGGCGTTGACCGAACTCGATGCGATCGCGCCCGTGCTCGAACGCGGGCCGGCGGGCGACGCGGCGTCGAGCGACGCGAATGGCGCGGTCGCCAATCGCATGCGCCGCGTGCTGATCGAGGAGATCGTGGCGCTTTACGCCGATCTGGCCGCCAAAGGGCAGGGCGACGCGGCGGAGAAGGCGTTCCGCCTCGCCGACGTGGCGCGTGGGCTTTCGGTGCAGGGTGCGATCGCGCAAATGAGCTCGCGCGCCGGGGCGGGCGACCCGGCGCTCGAAGACGCGATCCGCCGCGAACAGGATCTGGCGCAACAGGTCCAAGCGACGCGCGCGATCCTTGCCGACGCATCCGCCGCCCCAGCCGAGCAGCGCGATGCGAATGTCGAGGCACAGTTGCGCGCGCAAGCGACGGCGCAAGATGCCGAGCGCAAGCGCTTGGCCGACGATATCGCGCGGCGCTTTCCCGATTACGCGCAGCTGCGCTTCCCGCGCCCGCCGACGACGGCCGAAACGCAACAAGCGCTGAAGCCGGATGAGGCGATGCTGGCGTTTTTCGTCGGCCAGCGCGCGAGCTATGTGTGGGCGGTGCGCCAGGGCCAAGCCCCGCGCTTCGCCGCGGTTGCGATGGGCGACGCGCAGATCGCCGACGACGTGAAGGCGCTGCGCGCAGCACTCGATCCCAATGCCGCCACGCTCGCCGATATTCCCGCGTTCGATACGGCACGCAGCCATAAACTCTACACGGCGTTGGTGGCGCCGGTCGCGGCGTCGCTGTCGGGGGCGCGTGCCATCGTCGCCGTGCCGCACGGACCGCTGGGGCAATTGCCGCTGGGCGTGTTGACCACCAAGCCCGGCAGCCCGCGCGCCGTGTCCAACGCGCCGATGTTCGCCGAATATCGCGACGCGTCGTGGCTGGTGCGCGATTACGCCGTGCTGCAAGTGCCGTCGGCGTCGGCGTTGCGCGCGTTGCGGGGCTTGCGCGCACCCGCCGCCGGACGGCGCGAATTCGCCGGCTTCGGCGATCCGCAGTTTTCGCCGCAAGCGATGCCGGCGCAAACCGCGAGTGCCGGCCAAGTCGCCACGCGCGGCGCGCGCCTCGTGCGCCGCAACGCGCCGGTCGTCGACGCGGCGGCGAGCGCACGGCTCGCCGACCTGCCGCCTTTGCCCGACACGGCCGACGAGGTGATGTCGGTCGCCAACGCGCTGCATGCCGATCCGGCGCGCGACGTGTTCCTGGGGGCACGCGCCAGCGAACGCGGGGTGCGTGAAGCCGATCTCATCCATCGCCGTTTCGTGATGTTCGCGACGCACGGGCTCGTCCCCGGCGATCTCGACGGGCTGGTGCAGCCAGCCCTTGCGTTGTCCGCCCCCGAGGTTTCGGGCGGCGAAGGTGACGGTTTGCTGACAATGGAGAAGATTCTGCGCCTGAAGCTCGACGCCGATTGGGTCGTGCTGTCGGCGTGCAACACGGCGTCGGGCGACGGGGAAGGGGCCGAAGCGATCTCGGGCCTCGGCCGCGCGTTCTTTTATGCCGGGGCGCGCGCGTTGCTGGTCACGTCCTGGCCGGTCGAGACCGTCTCGGCGCGCACGCTGACGACCGACCTGTTCGCGCGCCAAGCGGCGGACCCGAAACTCGATCGGGCCACCGCGTTGCGTCAGTCGATGTTGGGATTGATCGGCACGGGGCCCGAAGGGGCAGGCTTCGTTTACGCCCACCCGATCTTCTGGGCGCCGTTCCTGCTGGTGGGCGACGGCGGGTAAGAACCCGCCGTCGCTTGACGCGTTAGTTCAGATCGAAGACCAGGAATTCGCTGGCGTCCGCGATTCCCTTGATCTCCAGCTTGGCGAGATCGCTGATCGCCGCGCCATCGCCGGCTTTCAGCACGGTCTCGCCCAGGGCGATCTCGCCGCGCGCCACCTGCACCCAGGCATGGCGCTTCGGCGCGAGATCGAGCGACACGCTCTTCCCCGCTTCCAGGATCGACGCGTAGATCTTCGAATCCTGGTGGATGAAGATCGAATCGTCGGCGCCGTCGGGCGACACGACCAGGCGGAGCTTGTTGAGCTTCTCCTCGCGGCCGAACACCTTCTGGTCGTAGCGCGGCTTGTGGCCCTGCTTGTCGGGCAGCAGCCAGATCTGCAGCAGATGCGTCGGGTTGATGTCGGAGGGGTTGAACTCCGAATGCAACACGCCCGTGCCCGCACTCATCGCCTGGACTTCGCCGGGGCGGATCACCTCGCCATTGCCCATCGAATCCTTATGCTCGAGTTCGCCGTCGAGCAGATAGGTCACGATCTCCATGTCGCGGTGGCCGTGGGTGGGGAACCCCGCACCGGCGGCGACGCGGTCTTCGTTGATGACGCGAAGATTGCGGAACCCCATATGGCGCGGGTCGTAATAGTTCCCGAACGAGAAGCTATGGCGCGCCTTGAGCCAGCCGAAATCGGCGGGGCCGCGTTCTTCGGAGGGGCGGATCGTGATCATGGGGGAGTTCCTTCCGTTCGTTGGTGCGGCGAAAGACCGCCGCGTTCGAAGGAGAAATTGGCTCCACCGGTACCGTTTTACAATTCTCCGATTTTGGAAAACTTTGTTTGTTATTGAGAAACAATAAGGCGCGAGCGATTTAGCGTCCCGGCCCGGTATCCGGCCGCATGACGAGGGTCCCCGATTTGCCGTCGCGCTGCCAGCGCAGGCCGATATGGCCCGTCGTGATGTCTTGGACCAGCGCATAGCTGGTCGCGTCGAATTGCGCGACGACGTCACGGCCTTCCAACGCGGCCGGAACGCTGCGCCGGCGCCACAGCTTGCCCGAATTGGTCAAGCCTTCGAGCATCGTGAGCATATAGCCTTTTTCGCCGCGTTCGATTGCGACCGAGACGAGGTAGGGATTGCTCCAGGCGCCGATCCAAACGCCGCGAAATTTGCCCCAATGCTCGTGCATCGGCAGGTCGGCGGGTTTGAGCGTGTCGGTTTCCTGTAGGCGCACCGGCCCGACCGGCAAACCGCCGTCGCCGCAAACATTGATTCCGCGCTTGGGCTCGAACACCGGATCGAGGAAACGAACGACGCAAGCGCCGTAGGAGAAATCCATCTGCGCCGACGACGATCCGCCATGGCCGATCAACGCGCTGCGTTCGTCGAGCGGCAAATAAATCAAGCCGCGTTCTTCGGCGATGTTTCGAAGGACCCGCCCGCGATCGGCCGAACCCAGCGCGTAGGCATCGTGATGCGGATAGATGCCGACGATCCGTTGGGCCTTCGTATCCGAATAAGCAGCGCGCGCTTCGGCCGTCGATCCGGTGCCGGAGGCCGACGTTCCCACGCTCGAGATCGGCGTGCCGAAGCCCGACGCGCTGGGGATGATCGCCCAGACCGCGATCTCCCGCGCGGCTTCCTGGGTGATGCCACCGCCATAGCTTTGCCCGGCCAACACGATCCGTTTGTAGCCTTGCGCGGTCGCCGCGTTGGCTTCCTCGATCGTGCGGCGGACATGCAAGCGGCCGGCGGCCGTCCAGTTATTCTCGTGCAAGCCGTCGCGCGCGATTTTGCGCACGTCCCAGCCGGCACTATGCAAGCGCTCGACGAATTTCGGCACGCCAAAACGCGATTGATCGTGATTGCCGAGAAGGCCGTGATTCCAAATGATGAGTCCAAGCGCCTTTTCCGGGCCGCGATTTTGCGCGTTCGGCACGCCGTCTTGGATCGTGTATTGGGCTTGCGCGGGCAGGGCCAAAATCGCGGCGGCGAGAAAGGCGAGGAGAGTGGTACGCATATTCGATCATCCCTTGGATGTCGAAATCTAGCGTCCGGAGTCGCAAGAATAAACCCCGTAAAAGAGTCGGTAATTGGCGGGGTCGGCGGAATTTCAGGGTTCTTGCCCTTTACCGGCCCCCGCCGACGGGCTAAATACCCGGCCTCTCCGAACCGAAAGCATCCTCGCCTCATGGAACTCGTTCTGACCGTCGTCCATCTGCTGATCGCCCTCGCCCTGGTGGGCGTGGTGCTCGTCCAACGCTCCGAAGGGGGCGGGCTGGGCCTGGGCGGCGGCGGTTCGGGCGGCATGGGCGGTTTCATGACCGCGCGCGGCACGGCGAACCTGCTGACTCGCACCACGGCGATCCTGGCGGCGGCGTTCATGGTGACGAGTCTGACGCTCGCCATCCTCGCCGGCGGTCATTCGCGCCGTGCGCCCGCGGTTATGGACGGTCCGATTCCGACCGCGCCCGCCGCGCCGGCGGTTCCGGCCGCACCCGCGCCGCCGGTCGCGCGCTAAGTTTTCCGGCGAAATTCGTCGATGCGACTCGGGGCCCGTTCCTGAATCGCGTCAACATCGAAATTCTGTAGATAAGTCCACGGCTTCGCGTCGGAATCGCTTGGGTTCCGCGCGACCGGGGTCTAGAACGGCCTTCCATGACGCGGTTCATCTTTATCACCGGCGGCGTGGTCTCTTCTCTCGGCAAGGGTCTGGCCTCCGCAGCTCTCGGCGCGGTCCTGCAAGCACGCGGCTATAAAGTCCGCCTGCGCAAGCTCGACCCTTATCTCAATGTCGATCCGGGCACGATGAGCCCGTATCAGCACGGCGAGTGCTACGTAACCGACGACGGGGCGGAGACCGACCTCGATCTCGGCCATTACGAGCGCTTCACCGGCGTGCCGTCCCGGCAATCGGACAACATCACCACGGGGCGCATCTATTCCAACATCCTCGCCAAGGAACGGCGCGGCGATTATCTGGGCGCCACCGTCCAGGTCATTCCGCACGTCACCGACGGGATCAAGGAATTCGTCACCAACGATCTGGGCGACACCGACTTCCTGCTCTGCGAAGTCGGCGGCACGGTGGGCGATATTGAAAGCCTGCCGTTCCTCGAAGCGATCCGCCAGCTCGGCAACGAGCTTGGCCGCGAGCGCGCGTGTTTCGTGCATCTCACGCTCGTGCCGTGGATCGCCTCGGCGGGCGAGCTCAAGACCAAGCCCACGCAGCATTCGGTGCAGGAGCTGCAATCGGTCGGCATCCGTTGCGACATTCTGCTGTGCCGCTCGGAACACGAGATTCCGGCCTCGGCGCGCAAGAAGATCGCCCTGTTCTGCAATCTGCGCGAAGAAGCGGTGATCCCCGCGCTCAACGCGCGCACGATCTACGAAGTTCCGATCGCCTATCATCGCGAAGGCTTCGACCGCGAAGTGCTGCGCCATTTCGGCTTGCCGCAGGTCGAGCCCGATCTCAGCCGCTGGTCGCATATCGTCAAGCGCATCACCGAGCCCGAGGGCGAGGTGAATATCGCGATCGTCGGCAAGTATACGAATTTGCTCGACGCCTATAAGTCGCTCGCCGAAGCGCTCGCCCATGGCGGTGTCGCCAACAACGTGCGCGTCAATCTCAACTGGATCGAGAGCGAGCTGTTCGAAGGCATCGAACCGGCGTTCTCGGCGTTGGACGGCGCCGACGCGATCCTCGTGCCCGGCGGTTTCGGCGAACGCGGTTCGGAAGGCAAGATCCGCGCGGTGCGCTACGCGCGCGAAAAGAAGGTGCCGTATTTCGGCATCTGCTTCGGCATGCAGATGGCGTGCATCGAAGCGGCGCGCAATCTCGTCGGCTTGCAGCGCGCCAACACGACCGAATTCGGGCCGACGCCCGAGCCGGTCGTCGGTCTGCTGACCGAATGGACGCGCGGGAATTCGCTGGAACGGCGCGGGGCGGGCGACAATCTCGGCGGCACGATGCGCCTGGGCGCCTACGAATGCGATCTCGTTCCCGGCAGCCGCGTGGCCGAGATTTACGGGGCGAGCCGCATTCAGGAACGCCATCGCCATCGCTACGAGGTGAACGTCAATTACAAGGTGCAGCTCGAACGCGCCGGCTTGCGCTTCTCGGGCATGTCGCCCGACGGGCAATTGCCGGAGATCGTCGAGATCCCCGATCACCCGTGGTTCGTGGGCGTGCAGTTCCACCCCGAACTCAAATCCAAGCCCTTCGATCCGCACCCGCTTTTCGCGAGCTTCGTGAAAGCGGCCCTGGTGCAGAGCCGCTTGGTTTGAGGTCTTTTCCGTCATCCCGGGCGAGCGTCAGCGAGACCCGGGATCCGACTTTCGTGTTTCTCGAGACCCCGGATCGCGGCGAAGCTTGCGCTTCGCCTTGTCCGGGGTGACGAGGGGTACGGATTGACCAGCTGTTTTCGACGCGGTAATCCCCGGCCATGAATGTCGCACCCAAACACGTTCCCATCGGCAATTTCCTCGTCGGCAACGACAAGCCCTTCGCGTTGATCGCGGGGCCGTGCGCGCTCGAATCGCGCGCCCATGCGCTGGAGATGAGCCACGCGCTGGTCGAGTTGACCGGTAAGCTCGGCATTCCACTCATTTACAAAACCAGCTTCGACAAGGCGAACCGCACGTCGGTCACCGCCGGGCGCGGGCTGGGCATGGAAAAGAGCCTGCCGATCCTCGCCGAGGTGCGCGAGAAATACGGCTGCCCGGTGCTGACCGACGTGCATGATGCCGCGCAATGCGCGCCCGTCGCCGAAGCGGTCGACGTGTTGCAGATCCCGGCCTTCCTGTGCCGCCAGACCGATCTGCTGTTGGCCGCGGGCAATACCGGCCGCGTCGTCAACGTGAAGAAGGGCCAGTTCCTGGCCCCCTGGGACATGAAGAACGTCGTTGCCAAGGTCGCGAGTACCGGCAACGACAAGGTTCTGCAAACCGAGCGCGGCGTGTCGTTCGGCTACAACACGCTGGTTTCCGACATGCGCGCGCTGCCGACGATGGCGGAAAGCGGTTATCCGGTCGTGTTCGACGCCACGCATTCGGTGCAGCAGCCGGGCGGGAAGGGCACGTCCTCGGGCGGGCAACGCGAATTCGTGCCGGTCCTCGCGCGCGCCGCGATCGCCGTGGGTGTCGCCGTCGTGTTCATGGAAACGCACCAGGACCCGGACTCCGCCCCATCGGACGGGCCAAATATGGTGCCGATCAAGGAAATGCCGGCGGTGCTCGCGCGGCTTAAGGCTTTCGACGAATTGGCGAAGTCTTAAGCGACTTTTTGAACGCGCGATCCTTCTTGATCGCCGCTTCGCGCCGGAGCGCGTCGCCCTTCGTCATCGGCCCTTCGACATGCGCGATATGCCAAGGTCCGCGCCCGCGCGTGAATTTGGCCCCGCCGCGCTTCTCGCCGTTATGCTGCGAAAGCCGCGCGTTCACATCTGCCGCGATGCCGGTATAGGCAACGCGCGACGCGTTCACGATCACGTAAACATACCAAGTCATGGGACGAACCATTCCATCGCCCGCCTTTATAGCGCGGGCGACTTCGTCACGTATTCGATATCCTCGATCAGCGCGATGATGCGATCGACGTTGCTGCCGTCGTCGGCGCAGGGCAGCAGCAGGCGCAGCCAGCTGTACTCGAACTGCGAATCCTTCAACCGATGCCGGCTGATGGCCGGTTGTCGCAGACGCACGACATCGCGATAACCGTGGATGATCGTTTTGCTCCAATTGGCGGGCAGCTCGCTCGCTTTCTTGCCGGTCATGTCGATCCGATAGCGATCGACCGCCGCCGTGCCGTGAAGCGTGAAATAGAAATCCGCGCCGTCATCGCGCACTTCGAGCAGCGTGATCCAGCCCAGCCACGGCCGAAAATCCTCGAACGTGAAATCGCGCCTTGCGGGCAGCCGCCCGTCGCGCCGTTTGGCGTGCCAAAGATCGAGGAGCGCTTTCGCGCGCGGTGTCGGAGTGGTGGCGGTCATAGCGGTGCGGATTGCAGTGAAGGCCGGGAGTGCTTAAGGTTCGATGAACAAATCCTAGGGGGAAACATGGCCGACAATAAGGCGCTGGAACGGCTCACGAAGTGGGACACGCCGACGATCTGCAACGCGCTGGAGGTGATAGACCCGCGCTGGCGCACACGCTATTTCACGACCGCACCGCTGGTCTGCCAGTATCCGAACGCCAAGCCCATCGTCGGCTATGCGCGTACGGTCAAAATCCGCGCGCGGACCAAATCGACGCTCGACAAGGCCGCGTCCAAACGTTCGAAGATCGACTATTACGACTATATCGAAAACGGCGGCCCGCGCCCCTCGATTGTCGTGATCGAAGACCTCGACGATCCCAAAGGCTTTGGCGCGTTTTGGGGCGAGGTGCAGTCGAACATCCATCGCGGCCTCGGCGCGCTCGGCGTCGTCACCGACGGTTCGATCCGCGACACGCATGTCTGGGCGCGCGGCTTTCAGGCGCTGGCGGGTTCGGTCGGCCCGTCGCATGCCTGGGTGCATTCGGTATCGTTCGGCGAGCCGGTCAGCGTCCACGGGATGGAAGTGGAGTCAGGCGACCTGATCCACGCCGATCGTCATGGCGCGGTGGTGATCCCGCCCGAGGCGATCGCCAAAATCCCCAAGATGATCGACCTGCTGGTCCGGCGCGAGAAGGTGATCATTTCGGCAGCCAAGAAGAAAGGCTTCACCGCCGCGAAACTCGTCAAGGCCATCGAAACGGCCGACGATATTCACTGAGCCAGCGAAACAATCACCTTCGCTTTGGGGGCGAGCCAGGCGAGCATTTCCTGGGCGCGCAAGGTCTCGTCGAATTGCGCCTTGCGCGATCCCACAATCGAAGCGCGCGCGATCGGCGACGTCGTATCGGCGAGGTGCCGCAGGATCAGCGCCGATTGAAGGGCGGGCAGCGACGGGTTGTAGGCCGCGCTCTCGGCGTAGCGCCCGGCGAAGACGCTTCCGTCTTTGAGTTCCAGCGCCACGCCCATATGGCCCTTGCTGTGCGGCGCGTAGGATTTGCGCGCGGCATCCAAGGCCGCCGCCGTCAGCGCGTCGTGTTTTCCTTGAAGTGCCAGCTTGACCGGTGCCGCCGCCATCAGCGGCTTCGACTTGCCGAGGTCGCGCGGCCCGAAGGCGCGCGGCAGCAGCGTGGTCAAGGTCGCAGGCTTTTCGCCCGCGACATAGATCGGGAAATCCGCCCCCAGCGTTTCGGCCAGGAACTGGCGGCAATGGCCGCAGGGGTTATGCGTGACCGCGAGCGCCGCGATCCCGCGTTCGCCCGCATGCCAGGCGTTGACGAAGGCGGCTTGTTCGGCGTGCACGGTCTGGGCGATCGACGGGCCGGCGATTTCGAAATTGGCGCCGAAATAGACCTTGCCGGTCGTTGCCCCGACCAAAGCGGCGCCGACGGGAAAACGCGAGACGGGTACCGCTGCGAAGCGGGCCCCGGCTTCGCGGGCGAGGTCGATCAGCAAGGCGGGCGCGGGGAGTTTGATTTTCATGGGGCGAGTCTACCCCGGCGCTTGTCCCTTGCGCCATCCTCTGCTACGCGAAGGGCCCGATGATCAAGCCCGTCGCCCTGCTCTTCGACGTTTTCGGCACTTGCGTGGATTGGCGCGCGTCGATTGCGCGCGACGTGGCGAAGGCCGCCTTGGCCAAGGGCAAGCGCTTCGACTTCTTCGCCTTCGCCGACGATTGGCGCGCCAATTACCAGCCGTCGATGGAAGTCGTGCGCTCCGGCAAGCGGCCTTACACGAAGCTCGACACGCTGCATCGCGAAACGCTGGTCGATCTGCTCGGCAAATACGGGCTGACGCTAAGCGAACCCGAAATCGACGATTTGAATTTCGCGTGGCACCGGCTCGACCCGTGGCCCGATACGGTCGCGGGGCTCACGCGCCTCAAAACGCGCTATCTGCTGTCGCCCTTGTCGAACGGCAATGTGCGCCTGCTGGTCGATATGGCGCGTCACGCCAAGCTGCCCTGGGACACGGTGCTATCGACCGAAGTGTTCAAAGGTTACAAGCCGCAGCCGCAGACCTATCTGGGGGCGTGCGACATGTTCGGTTGCGCGCCCGGCCAGGTGATGATGGTCGCTGCGCACAACAACGATCTTCTCGCGGCCCAGAAGCTGGGGTTGCAGACCGCGTTCGTTCCGCGCCCCACCGAATACGGGCCGCATCAAAAGGTCGATTTCGCGCCGGAAGGGGAATGGACCCTCGTCGCGCGCGATTTCGTCCATCTCGCCGAATTGCTCGACGTCTGAAACGGAGACCACCGCCATGACCGCCATCGCCGATATCCGCGCCCGCGAAATTCTGGACTCGCGCGGCAACCCCGCGGTCGAAGTCGATGTGCGTTTGGACGACGGTTCCTTCGGCCGCGCGGCGGTGCCGTCGGGCGCTTCGACCGGTGCGCATGAGGCAGTGGAGTTGCGCGACGGCGACAAGAAGCGCTATCTCGGCAAGGGTGTGACGAAGGCCGTCGGCGCCGTGAACACCGAAATCTTCGACGCGGTCTCGGGCCTCGACGCCGAAGACCAGCTGAAGATCGACCGCATCCTGATCGATCTCGACGGCACGCCGAACAAGGCGCGCTTGGGCGCCAACGCGATTCTCGGCACGTCGTTGGCGGTGGCGAAGGCCGCCGCCGCGTCGCGGGGCTTGCCGCTTTATCGCTATGTCGGCGGGGCGCGGGCGCATGTGCTGCCCGTGCCGATGATGAACATCATCAATGGCGGTGCCCATGCCGATAACCCGATCGACTTCCAGGAATTCATGATCCTGCCGGTCGGCGCCAAGACGCTGGCCGAAGCGGTGCGCGTGGGTGCGGAAGTCTTCCACGCGCTTAAGAAGCGCCTGTCGGATGCGGGTCACGCCACGAACGTGGGCGACGAAGGCGGCTTCGCGCCGAATTTGAAATCGGCCGACGAGGCGCTCGGCTTCATCGCGAAGTCGATCGAAGCGGCGGGCTACAAGCCCGGTGTGGACGTGATGCTCGGCCTCGATAGCGCGTCGACCGAGTTTTTCAAGAACGGCAAATACGAGATGGAAGGCGAGGGCAAGACGCTCGACGCCGCCGGCATGGTCAAGTTCTACGCCGATCTCGTGTCGCGCTATCCGATCGTGTCGATCGAAGACGGCATGGCCGAAGACGATTTCGACGGCTGGAAGGCGCTGACCGAAACGATCGGCGGCAAGGTGCAATTGGTCGGCGACGATCTGTTCGTGACCAACCCGAAGCGCTTGGCGATGGGCATCCAAAAAGGCCTCGCCAACTCGATCCTCGTGAAGGTCAACCAGATCGGCACGCTGTCGGAAACGCTGGAAGCGGTCGAGATGGCGCACCGGGCGGGTTACACCTCGGTCATGTCGCATCGCTCGGGCGAAACCGAGGATACGACGATCGCCGATCTCGCGGTCGCCACCAATTGCGGGCAGATCAAGACGGGCTCGCTGTCGCGCTCCGACCGCGTGGCGAAATACAACCAGCTGATCCGCATCGAGGAGCAGCTGGGTTCGGCGGCCGTTTATCCGGGATCGGCGGCGCTCAAGCGCTGATTTCTTCGGCGTCCAGCAGCCAGAACGGATAGCCCGAGGGGTTCTCGGGCGCGATCACCAGCGTGCCGCGATAGCTGAGCGGCCCGGTCGCGTCCTCGCGCGGCGTTTTGGCCGCGATGCCGATCACCGAGAAGGGCTTGTTCGGCAGGCAGCCTTCGCAATGCGTAAGGTAAGGCGTCAGCAGGAACACCGGGCTCGCTTCCGGCAGATAGGGCAGGAAGAACCCGTCGACCTCGACCGTCGTGCGGTTCAGCGCCAGCATCTCGCGCGAAAGTTCGACCGGGGCCGCCCAGCCGCCCTGGCGCGCATGCGCGATCGGGATATGCCAGTCGAGCGCGCCTTGGCGCGGCGGAATGACTGTCCAATCCGTCGCGGCGGGCTGGGGCGTGGCGGCGCAAACGCGGCCGGGCAAAGCCAGGGTCGCGGCGGGAAGGGCGGCGGCGAGACCGAAAGCGGCGCGGCGGGTGATCATGGGCGAATCTCCTGACCGGGTTGCTACTTTATAACCCGGCCGCCGTGATCGCGCCAAACGCCGCGTTGTTTCAGAATTTGAAGCGCGCCTGGATCGCCAGGATATCGATCGACGATTCGTATTCGCCGTTGAGATTGCCGCGGAAGCGATTGGGATCGCCGGCCACGCCGCTATCGGTCAATTGTAAACGCGCCTTCTTGACGAAGATATGCGAATAGCCGGCGTCGAAATCGAGCGCTTGGTTCCATTTGAACGAGGCGCCCAGCGACAGCCAGGTGCGGTCCTGATCGGGAATGCGCGGCGTGCGATCGGCGTCGGGCACGGGCGATTTGTCGAAGGCGACGCCGGTACGCAACGTCCAGCGCGTATCGGGCACGCGATAGGTGGCGCCCAGCGCCAGGAAGTACGTGTCCTTCCATTTGAGCGGTGTGACGTCGTCGGCACGGCCCGTGGCGAAACGGATGCGCAATTCCTGCACCTTCGACCAGCGCGTGAACGCGGCTTCGGCCGCGAGCGTCACGGGCCCGATATCGTGCTGCGCGCCGAACGACGCGGTGTCGGGCAAGGCGACATTCGCGGTGATGCTGGAATTGCGCAGCAGCGTGCCCAGCGTCGCCGACGCATTGCCCGAGAATACGGCGTCGCCCTTCAGCGTATGGCGGGTTTCCGTATGGTACGCGGCGCCCACGCGCGTTTGCGGCGTGATTTCCCAGATCAGGCCGAAGCGGCCGCCGATGCCGTGGCCGTCATAGCCTTGCAGGTTCGACCACGCATCGCCGGTCAAGCCGCCGCCGGAAATCTGGTTGACGTTCGCCGCCTTGCCGAGCTGCGCATCAATCTGCTGGAACACGATGGCCGCCCCCAGCGTGACGCCATTGCCGACATCGACGGCCGCACTCGGCGCGATGGCCAGCGTCTGGATGGCGCTTTTCGTGGCGTGATAGCGCCCGACCCAATCGGCGCCGTAATCGGTTTCGAGCCCGTAGGGCACGTTGGCTGACAGCCCGAGCTTCAAGGACCCGCCGAAATCCCACATCGCGTAGAGCGAGGGCACGGCCGCATCGGTCGCGGCATCGCCCGGCGCGCTCGGCCCCGTGATCGCCACACCCGTACTGCGCGTGGCGGTGCCATTCTTGAGCCGGGCCTGGGGGGCCACATAGGCGGCCGAGCCGATGATCTGGCTGCCGCGATAGCGGCCCAAAGCGGCCGGGTTGAAATACATGGCCGAGATGTCTTCGCCGCCGGCGGTCATGCCCGCGAAGGACGTCCCCTGGCCGGTGGCGCTTTGCTCGCGCAATTGAAAGCCCGAGGCGAGGGCGGCCCCCGATGCGCCAAGCAGAACGGCGACGGCGATACCGGCCAGCGGAATGAATTGGGGGGGCAAGTGTCAACGCTCCGGGACGGAAATTGGCGTCAATTCGCCGCTTATCGTTGCCGGATTTCTAGCCGGGCGGCGGGCCGGAGGCGAATCGATTCTACAGGCGGAATACGGCCCAATTTCTTGCCTCGCCCCGATTCGTCTGGCATGGTCCGGGCTCCACGCTGCGGAATACCCCATCTTCGCGGCGCAATGCCAACCGATAAGAATTGATAGAGGAAACCCAGTCCATGTCAGCCGCGTTCTGGCTTGTTATCGCCTGCGGTGTGCTCGCGATCCTTTACGGGATCGTCGCGTATCGCCAGGTCGTCGCCGCCCCTGCGGGCAACGAAACCATGCAGAAAATCGCCGGCGCCATCGCCGAAGGCGCTGCCGCCTATCTCAATCGCCAGTACCGGACGATCGCGATCGTCGGCGTGGTGGTGACGATCATCCTGGCGGCGACGCTGGGGCTTCACGTGGCGCTCGGCTTCGTCGTCGGCGCGGTGCTTTCGGGTGCCGCAGGCTATGTCGGCATGAACGTCTCGGTCCGCGCCAATGTGCGCACGGCCGAAGCGGCGCGCAACGGTTTGCAGCCGGCCCTCGACATCGCCTTCAAGGCGGGTGCGATCACCGGCCTGCTGGTCGTCGGCCTCGGCCTGATCGGCGTCGCCGGCTATTACGGCGTGCTGGCGGGCTGGAAGGGCATCGACAGCCGTCCGACGATCGAAGCGCTGGTCGCTTTGTCGTTCGGCGCTTCGCTGATCTCGATTTTCGCGCGCCTTGGCGGCGGCATCTTCACCAAGGGTGCGGATGTGGGCGCCGACCTCGTCGGCAAGGTCGAAGCGGGTATTCCCGAAGATGATCCGCGCAACCCCGCCGTGATCGCCGACAACGTCGGCGACAACGTGGGCGACTGTGCGGGTATGGCCGCCGATCTGTTCGAGACCTACGCGGTCACGATCGTCGCCACGATGCTGCTCGCCGGCATCGCGTTCACGGGCGGCGACGTCGCCACGATGATGATGTATCCGCTCGTCATCGCGGGCGTGTGCATCATCGCGTCGGTTATCGGCACCTACTTCGTCAAGCTGGGTGCGGACGGCGCGATCATGAAGGCGCTTTACAAGGCGCTGATCGTCGCGGGCGTGATCTCGGCCGTGCTGATCTACTTCGTCACCTCGACGATGATCGGCATGTCGACCAAGATCGGCGCCGTTACGGGCAACGGCTTGTTCGTCTGCGCCCTCGTGGGCCTCGTGGTCACGGCCGCTTTGGTCGTCATCACCGAGTACTACACGGGCACCGACTATCGCCCGGTCCGCTCGGTCGCCAAGGCCTCGCAGACCGGTCACGGCACGAACGTCATCCAGGGCCTCGCGGTCTCGCTGGAATCGACGGCGCTGCCGGTGCTGGTCATCTGCGCGGGCATCCTGGTGTCGTACCTGACCGCGGGCCTTTACGGCATCGCGATCGCGGCGACGACCATGCTGGCGCTGGCCGGTATCGTCGTGGCGCTCGACGCCTACGGCCCGGTCACCGACAACGCCGGCGGCATCGCCGAAATGGCGGGTCTGCCCAAGGAAGTGCGCAAGTTCACCGACGCGCTCGACGCGGTGGGCAACACGACCAAGGCGGTGACCAAGGGCTACGCGATCGGTTCGGCGGGCCTCGCGGCCGTCGTGCTGTTCGCCGCCTACATCTACGACCTGAAGCACTACTTCCCCAACATCGCCGACAAGGTGAATTTCAGCCTCACCAATCCCTACGTGGTGATCGGCCTGTTCATCGGCGGCATGCTGCCGTACCTGTTCGCGGCGATGGGCATGACCGCGGTCGGCAAAGCCGCCGGCGCGGTGGTCGAGGAAGTGCGCCGTCAGTTCCGCGAGATCAAGGGCATCATGGAAGGCACGGCCAAGCCCGATTACGGCCGCGCCGTCGACATGCTGACCGCGGCCGCGATCAAGGAAATGATCATTCCTTCGTTGCTGCCGGTTCTCGCCCCCGTCGTGCTTTACGTGGTCATCTCGATCATCGCGGGTCAGGCGGAAGCCTTCGCCGCGATGGGTGCGATGCTGCTCGGCACGATTGTGACGGGTCTCTTCGTCGCCATCTCGATGACCTCGGGCGGCGGCGCTTGGGACAACGCCAAGAAGTACATCGAAGAAGGCCATTACGGCGGCAAGGGCTCCGACGCCCATAAGGCCGCCGTGACGGGCGATACGGTCGGCGATCCCTACAAGGACACGGCCGGCCCGGCGGTGAACCCGATGATCAAGATCATCAACATCGTCGCCATCCTGCTGCTCGCGATCCTCGCCAGCTAAGCGAAGCCGCGAACGTCGAAGCGAAACGGCCCCGGGAGCGATCCCGGGGCCGTTTTCGTTTTGGCTCATATCAATCTAGTCTACGTCGCCGTTTGCGTATCGGTCTTCACTATAGACAGGAGGCGGATGATGAAGGTTCAAGAGCTCATCAATGCGCTCGAAGAGTTTCAGTGCAAGCTTGATGAGCATCATACGCTTTGGGGTGGATCTCTAAGTCGCGCTATTCCCGACTACCCAATAAAAAACAAAGAGGAGTTGACGCGTCAATCTCGCTGGCTTTCTCGTCGGCTCGGAGCATTGAGGCCATATATCGAGCGCTTTGAGGCTAACTGGCTTATGGGGCAGGCAGCATCGGGACAGACTTGGGATACATTAGAGTCTGCAGTTGGCCTAACTGATATCGCCTTTGTAAAAGGGGCATCGTTACGTGCGGTTGTTGAGCGACTGGAGAGAGTCCTTGGGCATCTTGAGACATTGGATCAAGAGACCGAGATTCCAATAGACCCTAATGCCCCCTTGAAGCCGTATGCAAATGTAGATCAGCTAATGTTGTCGTATCTAAACTGCCTTCATCCATTCATCGTCAACGGATGCGGCGCGCTTTATCGGGACAGACACTACTCCCAATCGGTTGGGGAGGCGTCGAAGGCTATCTTTCAATACATACGAAATAAGACAGGCCTTACTGTCGATGGAGTTACGCTGGCGCAGCAAGCGTTTAGTCCAGCAAAGCCAAAACTAGCGTTTAGCGATCTTGCCGATCAGACAAAAAGAGATGAGCAAGTTGGCTTTATGGAAATGCTTGTTGGATTTGGAAAAGGCGTCAGAAATCCAATCGCCCATAGTCACGGAAAACATGAAGATGCGCAAAAAGCATTTGAATACTTGGTGATGGCGTCATTGTTTTGTCGCCGAATAGACGACGCAATGATTCAAGGCTGAAGATATCTCTACCCTTGCGCCACGCGGTCGCGGCCGTCGCGCTTGGCTTTGAGCATCGCTTCGTCGGCGCGCACGATGGCGCGTTCGAACGGCTCGTCCGATTTGCGTTCGGTGATGCCCACGGTGATCGTGGCGCCGTTGGCGCTGTCGCTGCGCTTCACCGCCGCGCGCACGCGCTCGGCCAGATCGATCGCGCGCGGCGCGTCGCAACCGCGCAAGACCGCGACGAATTCGTCGCCGCCCCAGCGGCAGACGATGTCGCTCGCGCGTAACTCTTTACGCAACGCCAAGCCCACGGCGCGCAACACCACGTCGCCCGCCGCATGGCCGCGCGAATCGTTGATCGTCTTGAAGCGGTCGATATCGGCCATCAGCACCGTGACCGGCTGCGGGCTGCGGCGCAATTCCTTCTCCATCTGCTCGGCGAGCAGGCGATAGCCCCGGCGCGTCGATAGGCCCGTCAACGGGTCGGTCGTCGCCAGCATTTCGATGCGCCGCTGATAGCGGCCGAGCGTGGCGAGTGCCCCCCACAAGGCGAGCGAGGTGACGATCGCGGCCAAAGCGAGGTTGAAGATCAGCGTGCGGCGCACGGCGGCTTGGCCCGCTTCGCCCGATTTCTCGACGAACAGGTACCAGTGCAGTTCGGGGATGTAGCGCGCGTTCGCCAGGCGCGATTCGCCGTTATAGAGATATTCGAAAGCGTGCGTGCCGTCGCGCGGCAATTGCCCCGCGATGCGCGCGAGATCGCCGCGCTTGGCGATATGGTCCTCGGGCACGTCGCCGCCCTTGCCGACCATGACGATGCGCCCGGCTTCGTTGGTGAAGAAGATCGTGCGATCGAAGCGCGCCTGATAATCGTCGAGCAGGCGGCGCACCGCATCGACCGTCAGCCCCACGCCGGTCGCACCGATGAAATTGCCGGCGTAATCGTAGACGCGATAATTGATGAAAATCGTCAGCGCGTCGTGATTGGCGAGGTCGGGATCGACGTTGATCTCGTAATCCTCGCGCATCTTGCGCACGCGGAAATACCATTCGTCGCGCGGCTCGTCCTCGCGCACGGATTTCAGCACGCCATCGGCGTGGTAGTAGACCTTGGTGCGGTCGGAAACGTAGAACGCGGTGAAGGCGCTGTAGCGGCGCTTGATCTCGTTGAGATAGGCGACGATCGGCGCCGAATCCTTCTCGCCGTCCATCACCCAATCGCGCATGAACGTATCGGCCGCCATGACCGAGGAGATCAGGATCGGGCGGATCAGATCGCGCTGGATTTCCGAATAGACGCTGTCCGAGGTCAGCGGCAACTCGGCGCGCAGCACCGCTTCGCGCACCGAACTGCGCGAGACGAAATAGCTGCCGAGCGACGTCGCGAGAAAGCCGACGATCAACAAACCCGCAACGGCGGCGGCGAGCAGGCTTCTTTCGCGAGCGGCGTGTTCCATCGTGACGATCAGCGGCTCGGGCTGCTGCTGGGGGCGTTGAACTTGCCGACGTTGCCCAGTAGCTGTTCGAGGAACGACATTTCGCGGCCGGGCGAGGGCGTAATGCGCGTCACCGGATCGATGATCAGCCCGTCTTCGAGCGCGTAGCGGCGCACGTCGCGCAACGTGCCTTCGCGGTCGAAATGCACGACCACGACGCGCTGCTCCAGCGTTTCGGCTTCGAAGAACGAGACTTTGCTGGTCTTCTTGTAGATGTAGTACCAGCTCTGTTCGGCGTCGAAGACGCCGGTCGTGGAGGGCGAACCGAGCAATTGCTGCACGTCGTCGCGCGTTTGGCGGCCGGGTTCCAGGCGCGCCAGATCGTCGTCGTTGGGCACGTAGCCGCGCACGTCCACGCGCGCCAAGTTGCAGCCGCCCAAAGCCAGAGCCGCTAAGCCCACGAAAATCCACATTGCCAGCCGCATCGTCTTGCTCTCCGGGCGCGGATGCGCCATGTCTTCGTCCGGCGCGCCCTCTCGATTGCGTCCGCAAAGTGCGGGCATGGGGCGCGCTTGTCAATGTCGGTCAAGTCCATGGTATTCGCACGATTCTTCGGCCCTAAACCGGCCCTCGACGCGGCAAGGCGGCTTTACGTGGCATTGTCCGCGCAAGCGCGCCAGCCGGCGTTCTATGCCGCACACGGCGTGCCCGACACGCTCGATGGCCGATTCGATTGCGTGGCGCTGCACGCCTTTCTGGTGCTCGACCGTTTGAAGCGCGAGGATTCGGCGCAAGCGGCCGAAACCGCGCAGCATTTGGTCGACACCTTCGTCGAGGATATGGATCGCACGGTGCGCGAATTGGGCGTGGGCGATATGGGCGTCGCACGCCGCGTCAAGGCGATGGCGCAAGCCTTGTACGGGCGCGCGGCGATCTATTCCGCGGCGCTGAACGGCGCCGAACCCGGCGCGTTGGACGAAGCGCTGCGACGCAACCTTTATGGCACCGTCGAGTCGCCCGATTCCGCCGGCGTGGCGGCGATGGCCGATTACGTGCGCCAAGCGGTCGCCGCACTGGCGGCGGGCGAAGGCGCCGCCCTGTTGGCGGGCGAGCCGAATTTTCCCGAGGTGCCAACGCCTGAGGCAACGCCATGAGCGAGTTCGAACGCCCCTTCGCGCTCGATAAATTGGGCGATCGCGCGGTCACCCAAACGATCGAGGCGAAACCCGCCGAACGCGAAGCCCTTGCCAAACGTTTCGGCGTGTTGGGGATCGACGCGCTGACGGCGCGCTTCACGCTGAAGCGCGTGCGCGCGGGCCGGGGCGTGCGTTTGGAGGGCACGGTCGAAGGCAAGGCGCGCCAGGCTTGCGTCGTCAGCCTGCAACCCGTGGCGCAGGAGATCAGCGAAACTTTCGCGACGGTTTTCGTGCCCGAGCAGGATCTGAAGCCGATCGAGCTGGACGAGGAAGGGGCGGTCAATCTCGACGCCTTTTTGGGCGACGAGGAACTCGAAGAAGCGCTCCCCGAAGGCCCGCTCGATCTTGGTGAAATCGCGGCCCAGGAATTCGCCGTGGCGCTCGACCCATACCCCCGCGCCGACGGGGCGGGGTTCAAAGCGGAGTGGGGCGAGGCCCCGAAACCGGTCTCCCCATTCGCCGATTTGAAGGCCCGTTTGGAGAAAAACAAATAACCCCAACGGGTTAATTCGCAATTGCGCGTGCGGCGGCAATCGGCTATTGAGACCGCCGTTTCCAAGCTATCGTGGAAAACGAGTTTTCGGGCCGCTTCGCCAGTCGCGGCGGCTCAGTGGAAGAGGTCGTGTTATGGCGGTTCCTAAAAAGAAGGTCTCCCCCTCGCGTCGCAACATGCGTCGCTCGCATGAAGCGCTGAAGGGCTCGGCCTATGTCGAATGCCCGAATTGCGGCGAAGTGAAGCGCCCGCACCACGTTTGCGGCGCCTGCGGTTTCTACGACGGCCGCGAGGTCGTCGCCGCCGCCGCCGCCGCGCCTGCCGAGGGCGGCTGAGCTGACGGAAGCGCGCGCGTGAGCGGGGACATGCGCGGGTGACACAGAAACTCGTCCTGTCGATCGACGCGATGGGCGGCGATGCCGCGCCCGCGATGGCGGTCGATGGCTGCGAACTCGCGTCCGAACGATTCCCGTTCGTCGAGTTTTTGCTGTTTGGCGACGAGCCGCGCTTGGCGCCGCTGGTGGCGCAGACGCGCTACCTGAAGTCGCGCGCGCGAATCGTCCATACGCCCGATGTCGTGACCGGCGACATGAAGGCGTCGGTCGCGTTGCGCAGCGGCCGCAAATCCTCGATGCGTCTGGCCATCGACGCGGTGAAGGACGGCGAGGCGGCGGGTGTCGTTTCCGCCGGCAACACCGGCGCCATGATGGCGATGGCCAAGATCGCGTTGCGCATGGTGCCGGGCATCGACCGGCCGGCGATCGCGACGATGTTCCCCACGACGCGCGGCGAGAGCGTGATGCTCGACCTTGGCGCCAATGTCGAATGCGACGCCAATAATCTCGTGCAATTCGCGCTGATGGGCGAAGTCTTCGCGCGCACCGTGCTGGGTTTGACCCAGCCCAGCGTGGGTTTGCTCAATGTCGGCTCGGAAGAAATGAAGGGCCACGAGGAACTGCGCTTGGCCGCCGCACAATTGCGCGAAACGCATCTGCCGATCCGATTCCACGGCTTCATCGAAGGCGACGACGTGCCCGCGGGCACGGTCGACGTCGTGGTGACCGACGGCTTCACCGGCAATATCGCGCTGAAGATCGCGGAAGGGACGGCCAAGCTGTTCGGCGGCTTCCTGCGCGGCGCGTTCTCCTCGTCGATCCTGTCGAAGATCGGCTATCTGTTCGCGCGTTCCGCATTGGCCAAAGTGCGCTTGCGCACCGATCCGCGCCGCTACAACGGCGCCATGTTCGTCGGCGTCAACGGTATCGTCGTGAAAAGCCATGGCGGCACGGACGCGCTGGGCTTCGCCAACGCGATCGGCGTGGCCGTCGATATGGCGACCCACGGCTTCAACGACAAGATCAAGGCCGAGCTCGCCCGCCTGGGCGTGACGGCGCCTGCCCCGGCCGCCGAAGCGGCGTCGGGCTGAACTCCCGCGGATCGGATTTCCACGCCATGACCGCTTTGCCTGCCGCGCGCCATTCCGTCGTCAAAGGCTGGGGCGGCTACCTGCCCGCGGATATCGTGTCGAACGACGCGCTGGCCAAGCGCGTGGACACGTCCGACGAATGGATCGCGTCGCGCACCGGTATTCGCCAGCGCCATATCGCGGCGGAAAACGAGCGCACCTCGGATCTCGCCACCGAAGCCGCCAAGAAGGCTTTGGCGCAAGCGGGGCTCAAGGCCGAAGACCTCGACATGATCGTCGTGGCGACGACCACACCCGACCACACGTTTCCGGCGACCGCCACGCAGGTTCAGGCCAAGCTCGGCAACACGACCGGTTTCGCCTTCGACGTGCAGGCGGTGTGCACGGGCTTCGTCTACGCGCTGTCGGTCGCGGATAATTTCATCAAGTCGGGGCAGGTGAAGACGGCGCTGGTGATCGGCGCCGAGACCTTCACCCGCATCCTCGACTGGCAGGACCGCACCACCTGCGTGCTGTTCGGCGACGGGGCCGGGGCGGTGATCCTCCAGGCCGAGGACGGCGCCCCCGACAAGGCCAAGGCGGGCGTGTTGTCGACCCAT
Source organism: Alphaproteobacteria bacterium (assembly GCA_017308135.1). Taxonomy (NCBI): domain Bacteria; kingdom Pseudomonadati; phylum Pseudomonadota; class Alphaproteobacteria; species Alphaproteobacteria bacterium. Next base: position 928,044 of record JAFKFM010000008.1, on the reverse strand, counting down.
CTGCATTCCGACGGCCGGTTCAAGGACGCGCTGTTCGTGTCGGGCGGGGCGGGGTCGAATGGCCAAGTCGGCGTCGTGCGGATGAACGGGCAAGAGGTCTTCCGCCACGCCGTCCAGAAGCTCGCCGACGTGGTCGAGGAGGCGCTCGCCGCCAACGGCCTGACCGGCAAGGACATCGACTGGCTGGTCCCGCACCAGGCCAATCAGCGCATCATCGACGGCATGGCCAAGAAACTGGGCCTGCCGGGCGAGCGCGTGGTTTCGACCGTCGCGCGCCACGCCAATACCTCGGCGGCGTCGATCCCCCTGGCGCTGGCCGAGGCCGCGTCCGATGGCCGGATCAAGCCGGGGCAATTGGTGCTGCTGGAGGCGATCGGCGGCGGTTTGACCTGGGGTGCCAGCGTCATCAGGTGGTAGGGGTGTAGAAATCCCATCCTGATTCAAGAGCGCCCCCCATCCCTTTGGAATTGACCGCTTTCCCCGGGCGGGTTAACGTTTCTTGAAGCGAGGCACTAGCACCGGGGGATTGCCGATGTCGGAGACGACGGTTACGCGCGCCGATTTGGCCGAGGCGGTCTATCAAGAAGTCGGATTGTCGCGGAACGATTCCGCGACGCTGGTCGAGACCGTGTTGGGCGAGATCGTCGGGGCTTTAACCCGCGGCGAAACCGTCAAGATTTCGTCATTCGGCAGCTTCTCGGTCCGCCAGAAGGGCCGCCGCATCGGCCGCAACCCGAAGACCGGCGACGAAGTTCCCATTCTGCCGCGCAAGGTGCTGGTTTTCCGCGCCTCACATGTGTTGAAGAACAAGATCAATCGCGCGCTGACCAAGGCGGCCCAAGCCGCCCCGGCCGCGCCCAAGCCGCCCACGCCGGCGGCGCCGTCCGCCCCGCCCGCCAAGGGTTAAAGGGCGATGGCCGAACCGGCCTTCGAAACCGCAACACCGGCCGCGCGGCGCTCGGGCAAATCCGCCGACGCGTTCCGCACGATCAGCGAGGTCGCCGACGATCTCGACGTGCCGCAGCATGTGCTGCGGTTCTGGGAAACGCGTTTCGCGCAGATCAAGCCGCTGAAGCGCGCGGGCGGGCGGCGCTATTACCGCCCGGAAGATATCGAGCTGCTGCGCCGGATCCGCGAGCTTCTCTACAAACACGGCTACACGATCAAGGGCGTCCAGCGCCTGTTGAAGGACCACGGCCTCGACCAGATGCCGCCCGTCGTTCAAGCGCCGGAACCCGTCCCGGCGCCCGTCGTGGCGCCGCCGCCGCCCGCTCCGGCCCCCGTCGCGGCCAAGCCGTCGCCGATCCACAACAAGCCGCCGGAATTGCCGCTGTTCGACCGCGGAAAGGTCGATCGCGGCGTGGTGATGGCGACGCTGACCGAGATGGAAGCGCTCGCGTCGCTGCTGAAAATGCGGCCGCGCTAACCTTTAAGTCGTCCGGCTTAAAGTCGAAAAAAGCGAATCGATAGAATCGCTTGACTCGTTTTCATAAACGACATGTTGACGCCGCGACTCGATGCGTGATTCGCTCCGAGTCGCGATGGGTTTCTTCCAGTTTTTGCAGCGAAGTTTGCGGGCGGCGATCGGTCCTGCACTCGGGTTCTGCGTCGTGGGCTATTTCGCCTACCACTCCTTCGAAGGGGAGCGGGGCGTCTTCGCCTATGTGCGCTTGAACGAGCAGGTGGCGATCGCGCGTTCGCATCTGGACGATATTCGCGCCGAGCGTTTGGCGATGGAGCGCCGCGTGGCGCTGATGCGGCCCAATTCGCTGGACCGCGATATGCTGGACGAACAGGCGCGCGCCGTTTTGAACTACGCCCGTCCCGACGAAATCGTGATTTTGGAGCCGCGCGAGAAGCGCCGTTAAGCGCCCCTCGCGCGATCCGAAGCGGACTTAGATGTCCGCGACCGTGACTTGCTTCTGCGTGCCCAGACCTTCGATGGAAAGCTCCATCGTCTGGCCCGGCTTCAGATAGGTCGGCGGCTTCAGGCCCATGCCCACGCCCGGCGGCGTGCCGGTCGAGATCACGTCGCCCGGGTTCAGCGTGAAGAACTGCGACAGATACGCGACCAGGTGCTTCACACCGTAGACCATCGTCTTGGTCGAGCCGTTCTGGCGCTTCACGCCGTCGACGGTCAGCCACATTTTCAGGTTCTGCGGGTCGGCGATCTCGTCCTTCGTCACCATCCAGGGGCCGGTGGGGCCAAACGTGTCGCAGCCCTTGCCCTTGTCCCACTGGCCGGCGCGCTCGGTCTGGAAGGCGCGTTCCGACACGTCGTTGATGACGCAATAGCCCGCGACGTAGTCCAGCGCGTTCGCCTCGGTCACGTACTTCGCCGGCTTGCCGATGACGACGCCGAGTTCGACTTCCCAGTCGGTCTTCAGCGAGCCGCGCGGAATGATGACCGCGTCGTTCGGGCCGCAGATCGCGCTGTTGGCCTTAAGGAACAGCACGGGTTCCGGCGGCACGGTGGCGCCGGTTTCGGCGGCGTGATCGGCGTAGTTCAGGCCGATGCAGATGAACTTGCCGATATTGGCGACGCAAGCCCCCAGGCGCGGATTGCCCTGGATGACCGGCAGCGTCTTGGGATCGATCTTGGCGAGACGCGCGAGGTTCTCGGGCAGCAGCGTCGTGCCGTCGATGTCGTGCACGATCTGCGACAGATCGCGCATCGTGCCGTCCTTGTCGACCAGGCCGGGCTTTTCCTGACCGGGGGCGCCGTAGCGGAGCAGTTTCATTTGGCGTTTCCGTGTTGTCGTTGGCGGAAACGGGAATTTACAGATCGCGTCGCCCCGGGGGAAGCATTCCGGAACGGTATTCCGAAAACGCAAACCCGGCCCGCCGAGTGGGCGGACCGGGTGCGTCGCGGCAGGTTTTGGTTCAGGCGGTGCGCGGTTCGCCGATTTCCGGCAAGCCGGGCAGGCGGACGGCATGGGCGCCCGCACCCAGCAGCGCCTGCACGGCCAGCGTGACCGTCCAGAAAGCCGGGAATTCCCAGCCGCCATTCGGGCTCGAGAACAACCAGCCCGCCGGCAAATGCTGGAGCGTGGCGCCGATCATGATCGGGATCAGCAGCACCGACACGGCGCGGACCTGGAAGCCGACGATCAGCGCGATGCCGCCGAGCAATTCGCCGAACACCACGAGATACGCCAGGAAGCCGGGATAGCCGATGCTTTCAAAGAACTGCACCGTGCCGGGCAGGGTGAAGACGAACAGCTTCAGCCCGGCATGCGCCAGGAACATCACGCCGAGCGAGACGCGAAGGAGAAGGGCGGCATAGGCGGCTTGGCCGTTGGGGGTCGAGAGGGACATTGTGGACTCCGTCGTTTGGGGGGAGGCCGCTGTCGGCCTCGGATGACGGGAACATGGCCCTAAATCGGCCGGTAGATAATCCGATTTGTTTTGAAATGATTGTTTAGAAAATTGAAACAGTGTGCGGCGCGACCTCAGCGTGTCCGGGCGATCGCCGCGAAAACGCCGCCGCCTTGCGGGCCCTGATGCTCAGCGCCGCCGGACACGAAGACTTGCGGCTCGCCGGTTGCCGCGGCGATCAGGCTGCCGAGCCCGCCGCGAATACGCCGCAGCGGCGATTGCGTGGGATCGGCGGTCAGCGCCAGATCGACGCCGCGCAAGCGTCCATCCGGCGGCGGGCCGCTTTTGGCGAGGCAGGCGACAAGTCGTGCCCGATCGCCCTTCGACAATTGCGGGGCGGCGTTGAGGCCGAGCTTCGCCAGCACTTTGCCGACCGCCGGCAGGTCCAAAGGATCGGCCAGCGCGCCATGCGCAATACGAAGCGGCCCCGACCAGCCGGCGGCATGGCCGAACGCGATCACTTCGTGGCACGGAAACTCGGCGGCCGAGGAAACGCTGACGCGCGCCGTCCACACCGACAGATCGCGCGTGTCGAAAACGCGGCGCGCTTGCGCGAGCGTCAGCTCGCCCAGCGCCACCATCGTGCCGAGCACGGTCGCGGCGCGCGCGCGCCCGATCGCTGCTTCGGACGGGCCGTCGTATTTGGCCGGGGCGGGGCCTTTGATCTGGACGAAATGTATGTCGTGCGGACTGGTAAAGCCGCCTTCGCGCAGCGCCGCCAGCGCCGCATCGCGCGCGAATGCGATCTGTGCGGCCGTGCCCGCCAGCGTCAAATCCATTTCGGACCCGATCGCCGCACCGACCGCCAGCGCCTTGCCCGGCGATTTGCGGGCGGGTGCGCGCGCCACGATTAACGCATGGGGCGCCGTCGTGCCTTCCACACCGCCCGACACGACGAAGGCCGGCGCGCTTGCCTGACGTTTGGCCACAAGGGCGGAGGCCGCGGCGACGAATTCGGCACGCGACGTATCCTTGGGGCCGCCATCGCCTGATGTCTTGGCGAGGATCGCGACGATTTCCGCCGCCGCCGGCAAGCGATCCAATGCTGCCGCGAAACCGTCCTTATCGGCGGCGCCGGGCAGCGGAGCGCGAACGATCAGGACTTCACGGGCGGGCTTCGACATTGCGGGCATGGGAATTGCTTTGTTGACGGTCTTCCAACATTCGGAGGCGATTATGCACAAATACCGTATCGGCCGTCGTGGTTTCATGGCGGGAACCGCCGCGCTCGCGGGCGCCCTTTCGGCGCCGGCACTCGCGCAGGCGCGCACCCCCATCCGCGTTTCGCTGAACGCGCCGCGCGACGGATCGAACGCGGCGTTCTTCTTGGCCGCCGCCAAGGGCTATTTCGCCGCCGAAGGTCTCGAGCCGACGCTCGACCCGTCGCGCGGGGCGGGCGATGCGCTTCAGCGCGTCGGCTCCGACACCTACGACTTCGCCTTCGCCGATTTCACGGTGGCCGTCCAGTTCCATGCCGCCAACCCGACCGCCGCCCCGTTGGGCGTGATGGGCATCTACACGCGCTCGCCCATCGCGATCATCAGCCTGACCAAAGCGAACATCAAGGCGCCGAAGGATCTGGAAGGCAAGAAGCTCGGCGCGCCGCCGACCGATGCGGGCTATCTGCTGTTGCCCGCCTTCGCGCAAATGACCGGGCTCGACGTGTCGAAGATCCAGGTCGAAGCGATCGACCTGACCTTGCGCGAGTCGACGCTCGCCACCGGCCGCGTCGACGCGGTCACCGGCTTCGATTCCACGACCTGGTTCAACCTCAAGCGCATCGGCATGAAGCGCGAGGATATCCAGTTCATGTATTTCTCCGATCACGGCCTCGACTTTTATTCGAACGGCATGCATGTCTCGCGCAAGTTCCAGCGCGAGAACGAAGGCAAGATCGCCGGCGCCGTGCGCGCCATGCTGAAGGGCTGGAAGGACACGATCGCCGATCCCGCCGCGACGATCGACGCGCTGATCAAAGTCGATCCGCTGGTCGAACGCGCGAACGAGATCGAGCGTCTGGAATGGGTGCTCGCCAACCAGGTCGTCAACGACCACACCAAGCAATATGGCTTGGGCACGGTCGATGCGGGCCGTCTGGGCCGCTCGATCGAGCAGGTCGCGGGCGCCATGAAGCTGCCGCGCGTGCCGACCGTCGCCGAAGTGTGGACGGACAAGTATCTGCCGCCGCTGGCCGATCGGAAGATCTAAGGTTTCGCCTTGCGCCGTGGGGGATGGCCGATCCCCCGCGGCGTACCGCCTTTTCCCAAAATGCAAACGCCTTCGCCCTGATCCGCCAACGCGCTTTCCGTCATCTTTCGACGATCCAACGCGTCGAATCGCTATAGATTCGCATCATCGACAATCGGAAGCGGAAAAACCGCTTGCCTGGGACAGATCGAATTTTGCGGGCCTCCCGGAGTGCGTGCGACCATGCCGACGAAAGATATTGAGACTGCACCGGCGCATTCCGCCGGGGCGCGGCCGCGCGGCGGCTGGTCGCGCATACTCGATCTCGCGGCGCGCACACCCAGTGCCGCGAAGTTCCTGATCCTGGCGGCACTTCTGGCCGCACTGCCGGCGGCGATCTGGATCGATACCCGCAACCACACCGTCGAAGCGCTGGAGCGCGAGGCGCGCAACTTCGACGCCATCATCAGTTCGATCCGCGCTTACTACGCGTCCGACGTCGTCGCGCGCGTTCTGTCCGTCGAGGGCAAGAACGTCAGCGTCATCCACAACTATCTCGACACGCCGGGCGCCATCCCGATTCCGGCGTCGTTGTCGCTGGCGCTGGGCGGCGTCATTTCCGCCGGGCAGAAGCAGATGCGCTATCGCTTCGGCTCCGACTATCCCTTCGCCAATCGCAAGCCTATTCCGCTGGACGAGTTCGAGGCGCAAGGCCTCGCGGCGCTGCGCCGCGCCCCCGACCGGCCCGTGATCGAGGAGCGCACGGTCGGCGGCACGTCCGTCGTGCGCTACATGACGCCCGTGATGATGCTGCCGGGTTGCGTGGCCTGCCACAATTCGCATCCCGAAAGCCCCAAGCGCGACTGGAAGGTCGGCGATGTGCGCGGCTTCCAGGAGATCATCGTCGAGCGGCCGATCATCCTGGATCTGTCGTCGTTCCGCTGGATGACGATCTATATCGTCGTCGCGACGGCGATCGGCATCCTGACATTGCTGGTTTTGACCGCCGCGCGCCGGCGCGTCGAAGCGACGCGCGTGGCGTTGGACGGGCAGCTCGAACGCACGCGCATCGCGGAAGAGCTGCAGCGCAAGGAGCAGGATGCGCTCGCACAGATGTCGCAAACCGCGATCCGCGTCGCGGAGTCCGTGGACGCGATCCGCTATACGGCGAGCGAGATATCGCAAGGTTCGAACGATCTCGCGACGCGGACGGAGCGCCAGGCGTCGGCCTTGCAGCAGACGGTCGCGACGATGGCCGGGATCGAGGCGACGGTGTCGATGAACGCGCAGAACTCCGAACAGGCGCGCAAGCTCGCCGCAGACGCGCTGGCGCGCGCGGAGAGCGGCGGCACGGCCGTGTCGAGCATGGTCGCGGCGATGTCCGGCATCGCGGGCTCCTCGTCGCGGATATCGGAGATCATCCAGGTGATGGAGGAGATCTCGTTCCAGACGAAGTTGCTGGCGCTGAACGCGGCGGTGGAAGCCGCACGGGCCGGGGAGTCGGGCAAGGGTTTCGCGGTGGTGGCGCAGGAAGTGCGCTCGCTCGCGGATCGCTCGCGCCAAGCCTCGCAGCAGATCCGCGATCTGATCGCGGCGAGCACGCGCGAGGTGGGCCAGGGCGTGAAACTGGCCGGCGGGGCGGGCGAGGCGCTCGAAGAAATCGTCGAGATGGTGCGCAAGGTCGCGGCGATCGCCCCGGAGATCGCGGCGGGCAGCCGCGAGCAGTCGCGCAGCATCGCCGAAATCAACAAGGTGCTGGCGGACCTCGATATGGCGACGCGACAGAATGCGGCGCTGGTCGAGGAGAGTTCGGCTTCCGCCGCTTCGCTTGCGGATCAGGCCTCGCAACTCGTCGAGGTCGTGTCGAATTTCCGGGGCGATGGCATGCAAGCCGCCCCGGCGGCCCCGATGGCCGAGGCGGCGCCGGCGGTCCCGTCCGCGCCCAGCCCGCAACCGGCGAAGACGGTCGCGCGCGCGAAGTCGAACGATTGGGACGAGGAGTTCTGAAGATCGGTCCTTAAGCCTTCGACTTGCGCCTTGCGGGATTGCCGATCTCCCATGGGGCTTGCGCGAAGCGCGCCGCCAGGAAGTCGACGAAGCGGCGCACTTTGACCGACAAATGCCGCGCGGCGGGATAGACCGCGTGGATCGGCAATTCCTCGCCCTGGAAATCGGGCAGCACATCGACCAGTTGGCCCGACGCGATTTCGGCCCCGCCCAAGAAACTGGGCGTGAGCACGATGCCGCGCCCGGCCTTCGCCGCTTCGAGCAGCACGTCGCCGTTATTGGCCTTCAACGGCCCCGCGACGCGCACCGCGTGCATTTTCCCGTCGCGATCGTAGAAGCGCCATTCCGGGCCCAGCGAGGACAGCGTGTAGTCCAAGCAATCGTGCCAGGCGAGATCGGCGGGCGTTTTGGGTTTGCCCTTGCGTTGCAGATATTCGGGCGTGGCGGCCGCGATCAAACGCGCGCGCGCGATGCGCCGCGCGACCAAGCTCGACTCCGCCAAGCGCCCGACGCGCACCGCGACGTCGAGCCCTTCGTCGACCAGATCGACGACGCGATCGTTCAACGACAGATCGACCGCGACGTCGGGGCATTCGCGCATGAAATCCGCGATCGCGGGGCCCAGATGCCGGAAGCCGAACGACATGGGTGCTGCGACGCGCAGCACCCCGCGCGGATTGGCCGACGTATCGGCGACCGCGTTCTCCGCTTCCTCCAAATCCGCCAGCACGCGCTCGGCGCGGGCGTGGAAATCGCGCCCGGCTTCGGTCACCGACAATTTGCGCGTGGTGCGGTTCAGGAGGCGGGCACCCAGCTCCTCCTCCAGCGTCTGCACATGTTTGGTCGCCATCGCGCGCGACAGGCCGAGTTTTTCGGCGGCGCGCGAGAACGAGCCCGTTCCCACGACGGCGACATAGGTGCGAAGGGCGGCGAATTTATCCATGGCGCCGATTTTCGCATGCGCACACGGCTTTAAGCCAGTGCGCGGGCTTGCCGGGCGGGCGCCCTTGCCCCATATCGAAGGCCGGACATCCCCCGGAGGTTGCAAAATGGCCCGAAACCTTTCCCGCCGCCTGTTCGCCGGTACGATCCTGTCCCTGCCGTTCGCGGCACCCGTCTTGGCGCATCATGGCTGGTCGGGGTTCGATTCCACCCGCATCGTCCGGATCGACGGGCGCATCGTCGCGATGACCTACGACAATCCGCACGGCATGCTGCGCTTGGCCGCCGCCGACGGGGAATGGTCGGTCGAGTTGGCGCCGCCGTTCCGCATGCGCGCGCGTGGGCTGGAGCCGGACGCGATGGCGCCGGGCACGCAAGCCGTTCTCGAGGGTTACGCCCATAGCCGGACCGCGCGGCTGTTGCGCGCCGAGCGGATCGTCGTCGCCGGAATGACGACGGAACTGCGTTGATCGGCGAAGCCGCCGCTGCACTTCACGCGTCGGAGCTCGCGCAATTCGCGCGCGGCTCGGCGTGGTTCTATCCGGCGATGGCGTCGATCCACGTGCTGGGGGCCGCGCTGTTGATCGGGACCATCGCGTTGCTCGATCTGCGTTTGCTCGGCTTCGCCAAGGGCGTCGCCGTGGCCGCGTTGCAGCCTTTGGCGGTGCGCGTCGCGCTGATCGCGGCGGTATTTTGCGTGGCGAGCGGCGCACCGCTGTTCGCCGCCGGAGCGATTTCGCTGATCGCCAATCCGATCTTTTTGGTGAAACTCGCCGCGCTGGTGTTGGCGGCCGCGAACGCCGCCTTGCACCATCGCGGCGCTGGCGCGTCCGCGCTGCACGGCGCCGTGTCGTTGGGATGCTGGGCGACCGTCGCGGTCGCCGGAAAATTGGCCGTTTTCGTCTAAGCCCAATCCCGCCAATCGACCGCGTGCCATTCGCCGGTGGCGGGATCGCGCCAAGCGAGATCGTTGGGCAGGTCTTCGCGGAATTTCGGCACGCGGTCCCAGGCGGGCGGCAGCGGCGCGCCCGCCAGATCGTGCGAGATTTGCAAGCCTAAGAACATATCGACGGTTTCGCCGTCGCTCGACAGCGGCGCCACGATGCGGCTGGTCAGCGCGCGCTTATCGCCGTCGTGATGGAAATTGTTGCGCGCGAACACGCAAGCGCGCTTGGCGACGCACAGCGCGTACATCGCTTGCAGATAGTCGCGGAAGGGCGGGGCGCGCACCTCGTCGAGATAGGTGCCCGTGCGCGGGCCGTTCGATTCCTCCATCGAGCTGCCCAGCACGCGATAGAAGATGCGCCCGTCGTGATTCTGGACGATCAACAGCCAGGCCGCGAATTCCGGCAGGTCGAGCAGCGGATCGACGTCGCGCCTTGCCGGCATGTTCCGGCCCTGGCGTCGCGACTCCCAATACGCGACGAAGCGCGCATGATGCGGCGTTAGATTCATTATGAAGCTTCCCTGGCGAGGACTATCGCGGCTAGTTATTAGCGATTGGTGAAGATCGCTTGCGGTTGCATTTTGAATGCGCTTTTCGCCGGAAGCGCCGCGATGGTGCCGGAGTGCGTGCGGGGTTTGCCGGCGGGAAATGGTGCTGCGCGCAATAAACAATCCGTCGTCAGGGCCGGGATTTGCCGGATATTAGTGCTGCATTGCAGCGCACTTAACCGACAATCGGTTAAATGATTTTTATACCTGAAAAGTCAGTCACTTGTGGTTTGGCGTGCTTGCGTTTTTGGGCCCCAATAAGCTACTTCCGAGACAACGCCCAGGATCGGGCTGTCCGCGCGAGGAGCACCCATGGCACCCCTGCCGCCGAAAAAGAAATCGAAAGCCGACGACGTCGTCCCGAACTCGGGCGATCTGCTGAAATATTATCGCGACATGCTGTTGATCCGCCGCTTCGAGGAGAAGGCGGGCCAGATGTACGGCATGGGTCTGATCGGCGGCTTCTGCCATCTTTATATCGGCCAGGAAGCGGTCGTCGTGGGCATGCAATCCGCGATCACGCAAGCGGACTCGGTCATCACCTCCTATCGCGATCACGGCCATATGCTCGCCTGCGGCATGGATCCGGGCGGCGTGATGGCCGAACTCACCGGGCGCATCGGCGGCTTGTCGAAAGGCAAGGGCGGCTCGATGCACATGTTCTCGAAGGAAATGAATTTCTACGGCGGTCACGGCATCGTGGGCGCGCAGGTGCCGCTGGGGACGGGCCTCGCCTTCGCCTACAAGTATCGCGGTCTGCCGAACGTTTCGCTGACCTATATGGGCGACGGTGCCGTCAACCAGGGCCAGGTCTACGAAAGCTTCAACATGGCGCAGCTTTGGAAGCTGCCCGTGATCTACATCATCGAGAACAACCGCTACGGCATGGGCACGTCGATCGAGCGCGCCTCTTCGACGACCGATTTCTTCCATCGCGGTGCCGCACACGGCATTCCGGGCGAAGCGGTCGACGGCATGGACGTGCTCGCGGTGCGCGACGCGGCGATCCGCGCGGTCGAGCACGCGCGCACGAAAGGCCCGATCATCCTCGAGATGCAGACCTATCGCTATCGCGGCCACTCGATGTCCGACCCCGCGAAGTACCGCCAGAAGGAGGAGGTCGAGAAGATGCGCACCCAGCGCGATCCGATCGAAAACCTCGCCAAGGTGCTGATCGAGGGCAAATACGCCGACGAGGCGAAGCTCAAGGAAATCGACCGCGAGGTGAAGGACATCGCCTCGCGCGCGGCGGAGTTCGCGCAGAACTCGCCCGAGCCGCCGGTCGAAGAACTCTACACCGACGTCCTCGTCGAAGCGCGCTGAAGGAGCGGCAACATGCCCATTAACGTATTGATGCCCGCCCTTTCGCCGACGATGACCGAAGGCAAGATCGCGCGCTGGCTGAAGGCCGAAGGCGATCAAGTGAAGTCCGGCCAAGTGTTGTGCGAGATCGAGACCGACAAGGCGACGATGGAAGTCGAAGCGGTCGACGAAGGCACGCTCGCCAAGATCCTCGTGCCCGAAGGCACGGAGAACGTGAAGGTCAACGAGCCGATCGCGATCATCGCCGCCGACGGCGAAAGCGTGTCGGCCGCGTCGTCGGGCGCCCCCGCCGCCGCCAAGGCGGCCCCTGCCGCTGCGGCACCGCTCGCGGCCCCGGCGGTTCATGCCGCACCCGCCGCCGTGCAAGCGGCCGACGAGCCCGATATGGGCGAGACCAAGGTCCAGACCGTGCGCGAAGCCTTGCGCGACGGCATGGCCGAAGAAATGCGCCGCGACGAAGCGGTGTTCCTGATGGGCGAAGAAGTCGCCGAATATCAGGGCGCCTATAAGGTCAGCCAGAACCTGCTGCAGGAATTCGGGCCGCGCCGCGTGGTCGATACGCCGATCACCGAGCAGGGCTTCACCGGCCTCGCGGTCGGTGCGGGCTTCATGGGCTTGAAGCCGATCGTCGAGTTCATGACCTGGAACTTCTCGATGCAGGCGATCGACCAGATCATCAACTCCGCCGCCAAGACGCTCTACATGTCCGGCGGTCAGATGGGCTGCCCGATCGTGTTCCGCGGTCCCAACGGGGCGGCGAGCCGCGTGGCCGCGCAGCACTCGCAATGCTATGCGTCGTGGTACGCGCATTGCCCGGGCCTGAAGGTCGTGTCGCCCTGGTCGCCGGCGGATGCCAAGGGTCTGATCAAGGCCGCGATCCGCGATCCGAACCCGGTGCTGATCCTCGAGAACGAAATCCTCTACGGCACTTCGGGCCCGGTGCCCGTGTCGGCGGATTACGTCGTCCCGATCGGCAAGGCGAAGATCGTGCGTCCGGGCAAGGACGTGACGATTACCGCCTTCTCGATCATGGTCGGCAAGGCGCTCGCCGCGGCCGAGGAATTGGCCAAGATCGGCATCGACGCGGAAGTCATCGATCTGCGTTCGATCCGTCCGCTCGACACCGAGACGATCGTCAATAGCGTGAAGAAGACCAATCGCCTCGTGTCGTGCGAGGAAGGCTGGCCGTTCTCCGGCATCGGCTCGGAAATCGGCATGCGCATGATGGAGGAATGCTTCGATTGGCTCGATGCACCTGTGAAGCGCGTCCACGGCCTCGACATTCCGCTGCCTTACGCCGCCAATCTGGAAAAGCTGGCGCTGCCGCAGGCGGAATGGATCGTCGACGCTGCCAAATCCGTGCTCTACCGCAACTAAGAAAAACACCCGGGGAAACACATCATGCCGATCCAAGTATTGATGCCGGCTCTTTCGCCCACGATGACCGAGGGCAAGATCGCGCGCTGGCTCAAGGCCGAAGGCGATGCGGTCAAGTCGGGCCAAGTGCTCTGCGAGATCGAGACCGACAAGGCGACGATGGAAGTCGAGGCGGTGGACGAAGGCATCCTCGCCAAGATCGTCGTCGCCGGCGGCACGGAAGGCGTAAAGGTCAATCAGCTGATCGCGTTGATCGCCGGCGAAGGCGAAGACGCGAAGGCGGTTGCGGCCTCGGGCGCCGGCGCTGCCGCGCCGGCGCCGAAGGCGGCGGCACCGGCTGCTGCGGCACCCGCTGCGGCGGCTGCGCCAGCCGCAGCGCCTGCCGCCGTCCCGGCGGCGGCGTCGCATGGCGAGCGTACCTTCGCATCGCCGCTCGCCAAGCGCATGGCGGAGCAGGCGGGTCTCGATCTTTCCAAGATCGCGGGCTCGGGCCCCGGCGGCCGCGTGGTGAAGCACGATATCGAAGCCGCCGTCGCGGGCGGTGGCGCCAAGAAGGCGGCGGCCCCGGCCGCTGCGGCCGCTGCTTCGTCGGCACCGGCGCCGGCCGCCGTGTCGTCGTCGGCGATCGCGGGCATCGGGCCGCACAAGCTGGTTCCGCTGTCGACGATGCGCAAAGTCATCGCGCGCCGCCTGACGGAATCCAAGCAGCAGGTCCCGCATTTCTATCTGACGGTGGATTGCGAGATCGACAAGCTGCTTGCCGGCCGCGCGGCCTTGAACGCCAAGGCGCCCGAGAAGGGCCCGGGTGCCTTCAAGCTGTCGGTCAACGACTTCATCATCAAGGCCGTGGCCGTGGCGTTGCGCCAAGTGCCCAACGCCAACGCCTCGTTCTCCGATGACGGCATGCTGCTGTGGGACAACGTGGACATCTCGGTCGCCGTCGCGATCCCCGGCGGTCTGATCACGCCGATCATCAAGGACGCCGACAAGAAGGGCCTGGTCGACATCTCGAACACGATGAAGGACCTCGCCGCGCGCGCCAAGGACGGCAAGCTGAAGCCCGAGGAATTCCAGGGCGGCACGTTCTCGATCTCCAATCTCGGCATGTTCGGGATCAAGGATTTCGCGGCCGTGATCAACCCGCCGCAGGGCTGCATCCTGGCGGTGGGGGCGGGCGAACAGCGCCCGGTCGTGAAGAACGGCGCGCTCGCCATCGCCACGGTGATGAGCTGCACGCTGTCGGTCGACCATCGCGTGGTCGACGGCGCGGTCGGGGCCGAGTTCCTGTCCGCGTTCAAGAAGATCGTCGAAGACCCGCTGGCGATGCTGCTGTAATCGCGCGCGCCGTCGAAACATTCAGGAGACGCGGGACATGCCCGAACAGAATTTCGATCTGATCGTCGTCGGCGGCGGGCCGGGCGGCTATGTCGCCGCGATCCGTGCGGCGCAGTTGAAGATGAACGTCGCGCTGGTCGAGCGCGAGCATCTGGGCGGTATTTGCCTCAACTGGGGCTGCATCCCGACCAAGGCGCTGCTGCGCTCGGCCGAGATCCACCATCTGCTGCATCACGTCGACCAGTTCGGCTTCTCGGTCGAGAACATAAAGTTCGATGCGAAGAAGGTCGTCGACCGTTCGCGCAAAGTGGCGGCGCAACTGTCGGGCGGCGTGAAGCACCTCCTGAAGAAGAACAAGGTCACGGTGTTCGACGGGCAGGGTGCTCTGAACGGCGTGGGTGCGGCGGGCGTGCGTAAGATCGCCGTCACCAAGGACGGCAAGCCGGTCGCGGATTTGACCGCCAAGAACGTGATCCTCGCGACCGGCGCGCGCGCGCGCGTGGTGCCGGGCATGGAGCCCGACGGCAAGTTCGTCTGGACCTACAAGGAAGCGATGGTGCCGCAGGGCATCCCGAAATCGCTGCTCGTCGTCGGCTCGGGCGCCATCGGCATCGAGTTCGCGTCGTTCTACAAGAACATGGGTGCGGACGTGACCGTGGTCGAAATGATGGACCGCGTGTTGCCGGTGGAGGACGAGGAAATCTCCGCTTTCGCGCGCAAGGCGTTCGAGAAGCAGGGGATGAAGATCCTCACTTCGGCGACCGTGAAGGGCCTCAAGAAAAACGCCGACAGCGTGACCGTGACGGTCGAGGCGAACGGCAAGGCGCAGGAAATCACCGTCGAGCGCGTGATCTCCGCCGTCGGCATCGTCGGCAATGTCGAGAAGATCGGCCTCGAAGGCACCAAGGTGAAGGTCGATCGCACGCATGTCGTGATCGACCAGTTCGGCCGCACCGGCGAGCTGGGCGTCTACGCGATCGGCGATATCGCCGGGCCGCCGTGGCTGGCGCACAAGGCGAGCCATGAAGGCGTGATGGTCGTCGAAACGATCGCGGGCCTCAAAGGCGTGCATCCGCTCGACGTCACCAATATTCCGGGCTGCACCTATTGCACGCCGCAGGTCGCGTCGGTCGGTTTGACCGAAAAGAAGGCGAAGGAGCTGGGCCACACTGTCAAGGTCGGCCGCTTCCCCTTCATCGGCAACGGCAAGGCGATCGCGCTGGGCGAGCCCGAGGGCATGGTGAAGACCGTGTTCGACGCCAAGACCGGCGAATTGCTCGGCGCGCATATGGTCGGTGCGGAAGTCACCGAGATGATCCAGGGTTACGGCATCGCCAAGACGCTGGAAACGACCGAAGCCGAGCTGATGCACACGGTCTTCCCGCATCCGACCCTGTCCGAAATGATGCACGAGAGCGTCCTTGACGCTTACGGCCGGGCGATCCATTTCTAGGTGATGGAACAGCGCGTCCGTCACCCCGAAAAGGCGCACCGGCCCGACAATCCGGTTCAGGTGCGCAAACCGGATTGGATTCGCGTCAAAGCGCCGGTCTCCGCCGAATACGCGGAAACGCGCAAGATCGTGCGCGAGCACAATCTGGTCACGGTCTGCGAGGAAGCGGCCTGCCCCAATATCGGCGAGTGCTGGAAGAAGAAGCACGCGACGATGATGTTGCTGGGCGCCATCTGCACGCGCGCCTGCTCGTTCTGCAACGTCGCGACCGGCATGCCCGACAAGCTCGACCCGCACGAGCCCGACAACGTCGCGTCGGCGGTCGAGAAGATGGGGCTCAACCACATCGTTCTGACCTCGGTCGATCGCGACGATCTGCCGGACGGCGGGGCGGCGCATTTCGCGCGCACGATCCGCGCGATCCGCCAGCGCAACCCCGGCACGACGATCGAAGTGCTCACGCCCGATTTCCTGCGCAAAGACGGCGCCTTGGAAATCGTCGTCGAAGCGCGGCCGGACGTGTTCAACCACAATCTCGAAACCGTGCCGCGTCTCTATCCGACGATCCGCCCCGGCGCGCGCTACTTCCACAGCTTGCGCTTGTTGCAGCGGGTGAAGGAGATCGACCCGTCGATCTTCACCAAATCGGGCTTGATGGTCGGCCTCGGCGAAACGCGGATCGAGATCATGCAGGTGATGGACGATCTGCGCGTCGCCGACGTGGATTTCCTGACCATCGGTCAATATCTCCAGCCCACGGCCAAGCACGCGGCGGTCGATCGCTTCGTCACACCCGACGAATTTGCAGAATACGCTACGCTGGCCAAGGCCAAGGGCTTTTTGCTGGTCGCCTCGACGCCGCTGACGCGCTCGTCCTATCACGCGGACCGCGATTTCGCGGCGTTGCGCGCGGCGCGGGAAGCGAAATTGTCGGCCTCGGCCAAGCCGGCCGCCGAATAGGGCATTGCCCCCGGTACCGCTTCCGCGCTATCCGCGTTGACGATGCCCACGCACGCCGAGAAGCGAAAGATGCCGTATTCCTCCGCCCAGCTTTACAAGCTGGTCGCGGAGGTCGACCGCTATCCCGAATTCCTGCCTTGGTGCATCGCCGCGCGCCTCAAAAACCGCGACGCGAATGTCGATACCTGGGACCTCGTCATCGGCTTCAAGATGATCCGCGAGCGCTTCACCAGCAAGGTGACGCTCGCACCGCCCGATCCCACGGGCCTTGCGCGCATCGACGTCGCCTATGCCGACGGCCCGTTCCGCTACCTCAACAACCATTGGATCTTCGTGCCGCAGGACGACGGATCTTGCGAGATCGATTTCTACGTCGATTTCGAATTCCGCTCGCGCATGCTGCAATCGATCATGGGCATGTTGTTCAACGAGGCCGTGCGCCGCATGGTCACCGCGTTCGAAACCCGCGCCCAGGCGCTGTACGGGGAGAAGCCGAAATGAGCGATCCGGTCGAACTGGTTCTGGGCGGTAAGACGCACGATATCGGCGCTTTCATGGTCCGGCGTACATTGCCGCAAGCCAAGCGCCGCCATCTCGGCCCCTTCGTGTTTTTCGACGAGGTCGGCCCCGCGACGCTGAAGCAAGGCGAGGGCATGGATGTGCGCCCGCATCCGCATATCGGCCTGTCGACCGTGACCTATCTGTTCGACGGCGAAATCCTGCATCGGGATTCGCTGGGCTTCGTGCAAGCGATCAAGCCCGGCGCGCTCAACTGGATGACCGCGGGCAAGGGTATCGTCCATTCCGAACGCACCGATCCCGCGTTGCGCGGCGGCGGGTTGAAGATCCACGGAATCCAGACTTGGGTGGCGCTGCCGCCGGATTTGGAGGAATGCGAACCGAGCTTCTCGCATCATCCCGCGGAAACGCTGCCCGAAACCAAGATCGGCGGCGTGGCGCTGAAGCTCATCCTCGGCAGCGCCTATGGTCTGGTTTCGCCGGTTCCGTCGGCATGGCCGATCTTCTATGTCCATGCCGAGTTCGCGGCGGGGACGGCGCTGACGATGACCGACGAACACCAAGAACGCGGCTTCTATGTCGTGTCGGGCAAGCTGGATGTCGCGGGCAAAAGCTACGGGCCGGGCGAACTGGTCGTGTTGCGCGACGGCGAAACGAATGTGACCTTGCGCGCGAGCGAACAAACGCGCGCGATGCTGCTCGGCGGCAAGGCATTGCCGGGCGCGCGCACCATCTGGTGGAATTTCGTGTCGTCGGACAAGGACCGGCTGGAGCGCGCGAAGGCGGCGTGGAAGGCCGGTCAATTCCCGAAGGTCCCCGGCGAAACGGAATTTATCCCGCTGCCGGACTAAACGTTCTCCACGATCATCGTCAGCGCTTGCTGTACCGATTGGCGGCGCACGGCGTCGCGATCGCCGGGGAAAATCCGGTGCGTCGCGATCGTCGGCTTGTCCTTGCGCGCGAGACCGAAATGGACGAGGCCGACGGGCTTCTCCGGCGTGCCGCCGCCGGGGCCTGCGACACCGGTGATCGACACGGCGATACCGGCACGGCTTTTGGCCAGCGCCCCTTCCGCCATCGCGCGCGCGACCGGTTCGCTGACGGCGCCGAACGCGCGCAAAAGCGCTTCGGGCACGCCCAGCATGTCCATCTTCGCTTCGTTCGAATAGGTCACGAAGCCGCGATCGACCACGTCGGACGAGCCGGGAATGGCGGTCAGCGCGCCCGCGACCAAACCGCCGGTGCAGGATTCTGCCGTCGCGAGCATCACGCCCGCCCGGCGGCACGCGTTCAGCACGTCGAAGGCGAGGGCGGCTTCAAAATTTGATTCGGTCGATGACATCTTGCACCGGTAGATACGTCGAAACGGCCCAGATCGCCACACCCGACCACAAAGCGGCGAGCAGATCGTCGAGCATGACGCCGAGCCCGCCTTTCACGTTGCGATCGGCCCAACTCGCGGGGAAGGGCTTTACGATATCGGCCGCGCGGAACAGCAGGAAGGCCAGAACCCAGGCCCAAATCTCGAACGGCGCGAAGAGCAGTGTGAGCCACATGCCCGCCACTTCGTCGATCACGATAAAGCCGGGGTCCTTCACCGAAAGCTTGTCGGTGACGCGCGCGGAGGCCCAGATGCCCAGCGCCGAGACGGCGATCGTCGCCAGCAGCAGCAATGTCCAGCCGCCGATGATCCAAATCACATAGGCGAAGGGCAGGGCCGCAAGCGTGCCCCACGTACCCGACGCGAAGGGAACGAGGCCCGAGCCGAACCAAGTCGCCAGCAACGCGGCCGGATCGCTGAGCCGGAATCCGTCCGGCAAGCGGCCATAGGTGAATTGCAGCTTCACGGCAGCGCCACGGTCGCGGCGGCTTGTGCGGCGATCCCTTCGCGCCGCCCGGCGAAGCCAAGGCCTTCGGTCGTCGTCGCTTTGACCGAAACGCGCGAAATATCGATGCCGAGGATTTCGGCGATCCGCGCCCGCATCGCGTCGCGATGCGGGCCGACCTTGGGCCGTTCGCAGATCAGCGTGACATCGACATGGCGGATCACGCCGCCGCGTGTACGGATCAGCTTGGCGGCATGGGCCAAGAAGCGGTCGGACGAAGCGCCGCGCCATTGCGGATCGGAAGGCGGGAAATGCGCGCCGATATCCGCTTCGCAGATCGCCCCCAGCAGCGCGTCGGTCAGCGCGTGCAGGCCGACATCGGCATCCGAATGCCCGTCGAGCCCCGCCTCGTGCGGCACGTTCACGCCGCAGAGCCACACACCATCGCCGGGGCCGAATTTATGCACGTCGAAACCCGTGCCGGTGCGGATATCGCCGCGCGCCACGTCGCGCGATGCGCGCGCAAGGTCTTCCTCGGTCGTGATCTTGAAATTGCTCTCCGACGCCATGACCAAAGATACCTTCAATCCGGCATGGCGCGCGACCGCCGCGTCGTCGGTCAGCGCCAAGCCTGCCGCTTTGCGATGGGCGGCGAGAATATCGGCGTAGCGGAAGGCTTGCGGCGTTTGCGCGCGCCAGAGTTTGTCGCGCGGGACGAGCGTGTCGGCCGCCTTGTCCGCTTCGCGCCACAACGTGTCGGTCACGGGGATTGCGGCGATGGCCGCCGGCGCATCGTCGAGGGCGGCGATCATCCGATCGATCAGATCGCCGCTCGCGAAGGGGCGCGCGCCATCATGAATCAGCACGCGCTTGGGCGTGAGGGCTTCGAGGCTTTCGAGCCCGCGCCGCACGCTGTCTTGCCGTTCGCGTCCGCCCGCGACGGGATCGAGCAGCGCCAAACCTTGTGTCGCGCGCGCATAGAGATCGGCGTCGGCGGGATCGTAGACGACGCGCACGGCGTCGATGCGCGCATGTTCGGCGAAGGCGCGCAGCGTGTGGCGCAGAACCGGCGCGCCGCCGAGATCGCGATATTGCTTGGGCACCGCGCCGGGCAGGCGCGTACCCTTACCGGCCGCGAGAACAAGCGCGATGGTGTCGGTCATCATCCGGTCGTATTCTAGCGCGAAGCTCACGGCAAGATTTTCGAGGGGAGGGAACCATGCCCGCTTACATCATCGCCGATGTCGACGTCTCGGACCCCGCGAAATACGAAGGCTACAAGGCGTTGTCGCCCGGCGCCATCGCCGCCGCCGGCGGCAAATTCATCGTGCGCGGCGGGGAGAGCCAGGTGCTGGAAGGGGATTGGCGCCCGTCGCGGGTGATCGTCGCCGAGTTCCCGGATTTCGCCACCGCCAAGGCGTTCTACGATTCAGCCCTTTACGTGAAGGCCCGCAAGGCGCGCGAAGGGGCGACGGCGAAGTTCAACATGATCGTGGTGCAAGGGCTCTAACCACGGCATTATCCCGGCCGTTATGTCGGTTGCCGGTTTCGTTCTGTCGCTATCCGCCCTCGTGTCGCTGGTCCCGTTGGGACTGGCGCGCATCGACGCGCATCGCGCGCCCTGGCTGGCGCTGGCCATCGCCATCGCGGGGCCTGCGGTGCTGCTGACCCATTCCTTCGCCGGGGGCTGGCGCACCGGCCTTGCCACCGCCTTGTGGCTGGCGATTCTGGTCAGCATGGCGTTGTTCGCTGGCGTGGTCGCCTTGCGGCGCGGGGCGGAGCGATTGGCGCCGCTCTTGGCGTTTTATCTGGTGATTCTCGCGGCCATCGCGACCGTGTGGCAGCACGCCCCCGAACGCCCGCTGATGGGCCAGGCTCCGGAAGGCTGGTTGATCGCGCATATCCTGGTGGCCTTGGTCGCCTATGGCTTGCTGACGCTGGCGGCGATGGCGGGGCTTGCGGTGTTCCTGCAGGAACGCGCGCTCAAAAACAAACGGCCGACGGATTTCACCCGCCGCCTGCCGTCGATCGCCGACGGGGAGCGGTTGTTGGCCGAGCTGCTTCTCGCGTCGGGCGCGGTTTTGGCTGTCGCGTTGATCTCCGGCGGCGTGTTGTCGTGGCTGACTTTCGCCGCCCCGATGAAGCTCGACCACAAGACCGTGCTGTCCTTCGCGGCGTTCCTGGCGATTTCGGGCCTGCTCTGGGTCCATCACCGGGGCGGCATCTCGGGGCGCCGCGCCGCGCGTTATGTGCTGTTCGCTTATTTGCTGCTCACATTGGCCTATCCGGGCGTGAAGTTTGTCTCGGACGTGATTTTGGGTTAGCGGCGGACTTTTGCGCTGCGGAATTATTCCCAGCGAATCGCCGTGTACTTAGAAAATCCTTTGTTTTGCAGTGCAATATACTGACAGTGTAACAGCCGCTTGCCAGACGGCTTTGGTCGGGGTAAAACCGCTCAAACTCTAATCACCCCGGGCGACCTGCACAATCAATGAGCATTCAAATCGGCCCCATTCAACTCGACGCGCCGGTGGTTCTGGCTCCGTTGTCTGGCATTTCGGATTTGCCGTTCCGCAAGCTGGTGAAGCGCTTCGGCGCCGGTTTGGTGGTTTCGGAGATGATCGCGAGCCAAGCGATGATCCGCGAAACCCGCCAATCGCTGCTGATGGCCCAATTCGAGCCCGAGGAATTCCCCATGGCCGTGCAGCTTGCGGGCTGCGAGCCGTCGGTGATGGCCGAAGCGGCGAAGCTCAACGAAGATCGCGGCGCGCAGATCATCGACATCAATTTCGGCTGCCCGGTGAAGAAGATCGTCAACGGCCATGCGGGATCCTCGCTGATGCGCGACGAATTGCTGGCCGCGCGCATTCTGGAAGCGACCGCCAAGGCCGTGAAAGTGCCCGTGACGCTGAAGATGCGCTTGGGCTGGGATCACAATTCGCTGAACGCGCCCAAGCTCGCGCGCATCGCGCAGGAATGCGGGATTAAATCGCTGGCGATCCATGGCCGCACGCGCCAGCAATTCTACACCGGCAAGGCCGATTGGTCGGCGATCCGTAGCGTGAAGGACGCGGTGTCGATCCCGGTCGTCGCCAATGGCGATATCCAAACCTACGACGACGCGGCCGAAGCCTTGCGCCAATCGGGGGCCGACGGCGTGATGATCGGGCGCGGCGCTTGCGGGCGGCCGTGGTTCCCGGCCAACGTCATCAAGTTCCTGGCGACGGGCGAACGCGCGCGCGACCCGTCTTTGCGCGAACAGATGGACGTGGTGCTCGAACACTATGAAGCGATGCTGTCGCATTACGGGCTGGACGCGGGCAAGCGCGTGGCGCGCAAGCATTTGGGCTGGTATGCGCGCGGGTTTCCGGGGGCTGTCGAGTTCCGCTCGAAGGTCATGACCGTCGCCGAACCCGCCGACGTGCGCGAAATGGTGCGCGCGGCCTGGGGCCGCGGGATCGAGGCGGGCTGGGAACCGCCCGCGCGATCGGAACCCGTCGCCGGCTTGCAGGAGGCCGCATAATGGCGCTCGTCGTGCCGATGCCCGTGACGCCGCTGCCCGACGTGAAGCTCGATCATTCCGCCGTGCTGGCCGCGATCCCCGACGCCGTATTGGTCGTCGACGCGGGCGATACGATCCTGCTCGCCAATCCCGCCGCCGAAAGCTTTTTCGAAGCGGGTGCGAGCGTGCTGATCGGCAAGACGCTGACCGAGTTCATTCCCGACGACAATCCCGTGTTCGGCGTGCTGCATCAGGCGCGCAAACATGGGGCTTCGGTGTCCGAAGAAGAAGTCGCGATCGAAACGCCGCGCATCGGCCATCAATTGGTTTCGGTGCGCGCGGGCTATGTCGGTGAGGGCGGGGAAGGGCAGATCGCGCTGGTCCTGCAACGCCGCTCGATCGCGCGCACGATCGGCCGCCAGCTCGTCCATCGCAACACGGTGCGTTCGGTCGGTGCGATGGCGCAGATGCTGGCGCACGAGGTGAAGAACCCGTTGTCCGGCATTCGCGGTGCGGCACAGCTTCTCGAACAAACCGCGCAGCCGCAGGACCGCGAACTCACGCGTCTGATCTGCGACGAGTCCGATCGCATTCGCGCGCTGGTCGACCGGATGGAGATTTTCTCCGAAGGCCTGCCGTTCGAGGCGGGCCCGGTGAACATCCATCGCGTGCTGGGCCATGTGCGCATGCTGGCCCAGGCCGGGTTCGGCCGGCATGTCCGCTTCGTCGAGAATTACGATCCGTCGCTGCCGCCGGTGCTGGGCAACCGCAACCAGCTGATCCAGATTTTCCTGAATCTGGTGAAGAACGCGGCCGAGGCGGTGCCCCGCCAGGGCGGCGAGATCGTGCTGTCGACGGCGTTCCAGCAGGGCGTGCGCTTTGCGGTCCCGGGAACGAACCAACGCGTTTCGCTGCCGCTGGTCGTCTCGGTCCAGGATAACGGCGAAGGCATCCCGGAAGACGTCCGGACGCATCTCTTCGAACCCTTTATTACGACGAAGAAACAGGGCACTGGCCTGGGACTTGCTTTGGTCGCCAAAATCGTCGGCGATCATGGTGGCGTCATCGAATTCGACGGCCAACCCCGCCGGACGATTTTCCGGGTCCGGCTGCCGATCGCCAGCGGCGCGGCGGTCGAGTAGACGAGCGAAGGCGGGACGATAAATGGCACAGGCCACCATTCTGGTCGCGGACGACGACAAGGCGATCAGGACCGTTCTCAATCAGGCGCTGGGCCGTTTGGGCTACGAAGTCCGGACGACGGGGCACGCCTCGCAGCTTTGGAAATGGGTCGCCGACGGCGACGGCGATCTGGTCATCACCGACGTGGTGATGCCCGACGAAAACGGCCTCGACCTCGTGCCGCGTATCCGCAAGGTGCGCCCCGAGTTGCGCGTTATCGTGATGAGCGCGCAGAACACGCTGCTGACCGCCATCAAGGCGACCGAGCGCGGCGCGTTCGAATACCTGCCCAAGCCGTTCGATCTGAAGGAGCTCGTCTCCGTCGTCGAACGCGCGCTGACCGCGCCCAAGGCGCCGGTGTCGCTCGACGGGCTGGGCGACGACGAAGCGCCGGACGAGAAACTGCCGCTGATCGGCCGCTCGCCGGCGATGCAGGAAATCTATCGCGTGCTCGCGCGCCTGATGGGCACGGATCTGACCGTGATGATCACGGGCGAGTCCGGTACGGGCAAGGAACTGGTCGCGCGCGCGCTCCACGATTACGGCAAGCGCCGCAACGGGCCGTTCGTGGCGCTCAACATGGCCGCGATCCCGCGCGAGTTGATCGAAAGCGAATTGTTCGGCCACGAGAAGGGCGCCTTCACCGGCGCCACGGCGCGTTACGCGGGCCGCTTCGAGCAAAGCCAGGGCGGCACGCTGTTCCTCGACGAAATCGGCGACATGCCGATCGAAGCGCAGACGCGTTTGCTGCGCGTGTTGCAGGAAGGCGAGTACACGACCGTCGGCGGGCGCACGCGCATCCGCGCCGATGTGCGGATCGTCGCCGCCACGCACCGCGATCTGCGCCAGCTCGTGCGCCAAGGCCTGTTCCGCGAAGATCTGTTCTATCGCCTCAACGTCGTGCCGATCCGTTTGCCGCCGTTGCGCGAGCGTTCCGACGACGTGCCGCTGCTGGTGCGGCACTTCCTGCAAACCACGGCGACCGAAGGGTTGCCGATGAAGAATCTCGACGCGCCCGCGATGGATCGGCTGCGCCAGCATCGCTGGCCGGGCAACGTGCGCGAACTCGAGAATTTGATCCGGCGACTGCTGGCGCTCTATACGCAGGAAGTGATCGGCGTCGACATCATCGAAGCCGAACTCTCCGACGCCAATCCCGCCCCGGTGACGGAAGCCGCCCCGACGGACGAATCGCTGGGCGCTTCGGTCGAACGCCACTTGCGCGCCTATTTCGACGCGCATAAGGACGGTTTGCCGCCCGCCGGCGTCTATGATCGCATCCTGCGGGAGATGGAACGCCCGCTGCTGTCGCTCACGCTGTCGGCGACGCGCGGCAACCAGATCAAAGCCGCGCAGTTGTTGGGCCTCAACCGCAACACTTTGCGCAAGAAAATCCGCGAGTTGGACATCCAGGTCGTACGCGGCCTAAAGTGACCCCGGCGGCGCTTCGCGCCAGGGGAACATGACGGATATTTCGAGCGATCAGGCACCGGAAAGCAGACCGGCATTCGCGGCACGGCTGCGCGCCTGGGCTTCGCGCGCGCGTTTGGGCCGCAAGCTCGCCTTCCTGCTGACAATCCTCGCGGTCATCGCGGGCATCGTCACCTATCTGTTCGCGACCGCCGAGGAGGGGCCCGATCCCGCCCGCCTCGTGGCGCTGCTGACGGTCAATCTCGTTTTGCTGTTGATGCTCGGCGCCGTCGTCGCGCGCGAGCTCGTGAAGCTCTGGGTCCAGCGCCGCCAAGGCTTGGCGGGCGCCAGGCTGCATGTGCGGCTCGTCGCCTTGTTCGCCGTGCTGGCGGGGGCGCCCGCGGTCATCATGGCGGTCGCGTCGGCGCTGTTCTTCAATCTCGGCGTCCAGGCCTGGTTCTCCGATCCCGTGCGCAATGCGCTGCGCGAATCGCTGGCGGCGGCGGAGGCGTATCTCGAGGAGCATCGCAACAACATCCGCGGCGATATCCAGGCGATGGCCGCCGATCTGGGGCGCGAAGGCCCGATCGCCTTCATGGACAGGAATTACATCCAGCAGGCCGTCGATACGCAAACGCAGCTGCGCGCGCTGACCGAAGCGATCGTGTTCGACGCGCGCGGGCAGGTGCTGGCGAAATCGGGCCTGACCTTGTCGTTGCAATTCGAGGTCGTGCCGTTCTGGGCGCTCGACCGCGCGCGCGGGGGCGAGGTCGTGATCTTCACGCCCGAACGCGCGGAGGAAGGCGGGGCGTTGTCCGATCGCGTGCGCGCGATGACGCGCATCGACGGCACGGACCAGATCTATCTTCTGGTCGGGCGCTATGTCGAACCGCGCGTCGTGCAGCACGTGGATCGCACGCGCCTTGCGGTGCAAACCTATGAATCGATCGAGGGAAAGCGTTCCGGCTTCCAGGTCACCTTCGCGGTGATGTTCGTCGTCGTGGCGCTGCTGCTGCTGCTCGCCGCGATCTGGATCGGGCTCGCGCTCGCCAACCGTCTCGCGCGGCCGGTGGGCGCTTTGATCGCCGCGGCCGAACGCGTGCGCGCGGGCGAGCTTTCGGCGCGCGTCGCTGAATCGGACGACGACGACGAACTCGCCACGCTGTCGCGCGCCTTCAACGGCATGACCGGCGAAATCGAAAGCCAGCGGCGCGAATTGGTCGAAGCAAACCGCCAGATCGAAAACCGCCGCCGCTTCACCGAAGCGGTGCTCGGCGGCGTGTCGGCGGGCGTCGTCGGCCTCGACGAGGATGGCCATGTCGCGTATCCCAATCTTTCCGCGTCGCATCTGATCGGCGTCGATCTCGATGCGCGGCTCGGGCAAAGACTGGGCGAAATCGTGCCGGAATTCGCGCCTTTGATCGAACAGGCGCGCGCCAATGCCGACAAACCGGCGAGCGGCGAGATCCATATCGCGCGCGAAGGTCAGCGGCGCACCTTCTCCGTGCGCGTCGCGCAAGCGCGGTTGGGCGACGGCACGCTCGGCCTCGTCGCCACGTTCGACGACGTGACCGATCTGGAAGCGGCGCAGCGCAAAGCCGCGTGGTCGGACGTGGCGCGGCGCATCGCGCACGAGATCAAGAATCCGCTCACGCCCATTCAGCTTTCGGCCGAACGGCTGAAGCGCAAATATCTGCCCGAGATCAAGTCGGATCCCGACACGTTCCGCTTGTGCACCGACACGATCGTGCGCCAGGTCGGCGATATCGGCCGCATGGTCGACGAGTTTTCCGCCTTCGCGCGCATGCCCGCCCCCAAAATGGCGGAGGAGGACGCGGTCGATCTCGTCCGTCAGACCGCCTTCCTTCAGCAGACGGGGCGCACGAATATCGATTGGATCATCGATTTGCCCAAGGCGCCGTTGCGTTTGCGTCTCGATCCGCGCCAGATCGGCCAGGCGCTGACCAATTTGTTGCAGAACGCCGTCGACGCGATTGACGGGCGCGAAGGAAGCGACCTGCCGCGCGGGCGCGTCGAAGTGCGTTTGGCGCGCGACGAGGCGGGGCGGCCTTTCGTCGCGGTCGGCGACAACGGCAAGGGTTTGCCCAAGGAAAACCGCGACCGATTGACCGAGCCCTACGTTACGACGCGCGCGAAAGGGACCGGTCTCGGCCTCGCGATCGTCAAGAAGATCATGGAAGATCATGGCGGTGCCGTCATTCTTGCGGATCGCGAGGGCGGCGGCGCGGTGGTGACGCTGCAATTTCCGTTGGACAGCACGAGGGAATAAGATGGCGCTTCCGCCCGATTCCGGATTCCGGTAAACCCGATTCATGTCCCACGACATTTTGATCGTCGACGACGAGGCCGATATCCGGATGCTGATCGGCGGCATCCTGGAAGACGACGGCCATCAAACGCGCGGAGCGGGGGATTCGACCTCCGCGCTCGAAGCGATCCGCGCGCGCCGGCCCAGCCTCGTCGTGCTCGACGTGTGGCTGCAAGGCTCGCCGATGGACGGGCTCGAAGTGCTCGACGTCATTCGCCGCGAACATCCCGACGTGCCGGTCGTCATCATCTCCGGCCACGGCAACGTCGAGATGGCGGTCAGCGCCATCCGTCGCGGCGCCTACGACTTCATCGAGAAGCCGTTCAAGGCCGATCGCCTGCTGCTGGTCGTTCAGCGCGCGATCGAAGCGGCGCGGCTGCGGCGCGAGAACGAGGAATTGAAGCTGCGCGCCGGCGGCCCGCCGGAAATCGTCGGCAATTCGGCGGGCATCGTGCAGGTTCGCCAGCAACTCGGCCGCGTCGCCCCCACCGGCAGCCGCGTCTTGCTCGTGGGCCCCGCGGGCTCGGGCAAGGAAGTGGGCGCGCGTCTCATCCATTCGCTGTCCAAGCGCGAGAGCGGGCCGTTCGTGGTGCTGAACTGCGCTTCGCTTCGGCCCAACGCGATGGAGATCGAGATGTTCGGCATCGAGCCGGGCTCGCCCATCGACGATCCCGACGCGCCTTTGCCGAAGATCGGCGTGTTCGAGAAGGCGCATAACGGCACGCTCTATCTCGACGAAGTCGCCGACATGCCGCTGGAAACCCAGGGCAAGATCGTGCGCGTGTTGCAGGAACAAAGCTTCGAACGCGTGGGCGGGCGC
>JAFKFM010000007.1:0-77500 GCA_017308135.1 Alphaproteobacteria bacterium | reverse complement strand
CTCATGCGTTTTTTGCATGGCTCCGGCGGGTGTTTGCGGGCGGATCCCGCGTTTACGCGTGTTTATGCGCGTTTACGGCGGGTCTCAGCCCCTTCCTCCATGCGCGCAACGCCGATCTCCAGGCCATTCGCAGCCGCGGAAACCTTCACTTTCGCGCCATCCTTGATCTCGCCGGCCAGGATCCGGCCCGCCAGCACGTTTTGCAGCTCGCGCTGGATGATCCGCTTGAGCGGCCGCGCCCCGTAAACCGGGTCGTAGCCCGCATTCGCAAGCCAGGCCAACGCGGCGTCATCGAGCTCCAGCGCGATCTTACGATCGGCCAGCAGCTTCTCCAGCCGCTTGATCTGGATCGCGACGATCCCCTTCATGTTCGCGCGGCTCAAGCGGCGGAACAGCAGGATTTCGTCGAGGCGATTGAGGAATTCGGGCCGGAAATTCGCGCGCACGACTTCCATCACCGCCGCACGGACCAGATCGATATCCTCGCCCTCCTTCTGCTGCGCGATGAGCTCGCTGCCCAGATTGCTGGTCAGCACGATCAGCGCGTTCTTGAAGTCGACCGTGCGGCCTTGGCCATCCGTCAGACGCCCGTCGTCGAGCACCTGCAGCAGCACGTTGAACACGTCCGGGTGCGCCTTCTCGACCTCGTCGAACAGGATCACCTGGTACGGGCGCCGGCGCACCGCTTCGGTCAAAGCGCCGCCTTCGTCGTAGCCGACATAGCCCGGCGGGGCGCCGATCAACCGCGCGACCGAGTGCTTCTCCATGTATTCCGACATGTCGATGCGCAGCAGCGCACGCTCGTCGTCGAACAGGAACGACGCCAGCGCCTTCGTCAGCTCCGTCTTGCCGACACCCGTGGGGCCGAGGAACAGGAACGAGCCGATCGGCCGGTTCGGGTCCTGCAACCCCGCGCGCGCACGGCGCACGGCTTCCGCCACGGCGGCGACGGCTTCGTCCTGGCCCACGACGCGCGTTTGCAGCGTGTCTTCCATCTTCAGCAGTTTCTCGCGCTCGCCCGACAGCATCTTGTCGACGGGGATGCCGGTCCAGCGCGATACAACCGCGGCGATGTCCGCCTCGGTCACTTCCTCGTTCAACAGGCGGTTATCCGCGTCGTTCGACGCCGCCGCGAGACGCTTTTCGAGCTCGGGAATCGTCGAATATTTGAGCTCCGACGCGCGCGCGAGGTCGCCCTTGCGCTGCGCCGCATCGAAATCGGCGCGCGCCTGGTCGAGTTGTTCCTTAATGCGCTGACCGCCTTGGATGCTCTCCTTTTCGGATTTCCATTGGCGGGTGAGATCGGCCGATTTCGCCTCGAGATCGGCCAGCTCCTCCTCCAACGCGAGCAAACGCTCGCGCGATGCGTCGTCGGTTTCGCGCTTCAAAGCCTCGCGCTCGATCTTCAGCTGCACGATGCGCCGATCGAGTTCGTCGATCGCTTCGGGCTTGGAATCGACCGCCATGCGCAGGCGGCTCGCCGCCTCGTCGACCAGGTCGATCGCCTTGTCGGGCAGGAAACGCTCGGTGATGTAGCGGTTGGAAAGCGTCGCCGCCGCGACGATCGCCGCGTCGGTGATACGCACCCCATGATGGAGTTCGTATTTCTCCTTGAGGCCGCGCAGGATCGACACCGCGTCCTCGACCGTTGGCTCGGAGACCATCACGGGCTGGAAACGGCGCGCCAAAGCGGCGTCTTTTTCGATGTGCTTGCGGTATTCGTCGAGCGTCGTGGCGCCCACGCAATGAAGTTCGCCGCGCGCCAAGGCGGGCTTGAGCATGTTGGACGCGTCCATCGCGCCGTCGGCCTTGCCCGCACCGACAAGCGTATGCAGCTCGTCGATGAACAGCACGACATCGCCTTGCGCGTGCGAAATTTCCTGGAGCACGGATTTCAGCCGCTCCTCGAACTCGCCGCGATACTTCGCACCCGCGATCATGGCGCCGAGGTCGAGCGACAACAAACGCTTGTCCTTCAGCGATTCGGGCACGTCGCCGTTGACGATGCGCAAGGCGAGGCCTTCGACGATCGCCGTCTTGCCCACGCCCGGTTCGCCGATCAGCACGGGATTGTTTTTTGTGCGGCGCGACAGGACCTGGATCGTGCGGCGAATCTCCTCGTCGCGGCCGATCACGGGGTCGAGCTTGCCGTCGCGCGCGGCTTGCGTCAGATCGCGCGCATATTTCTTCAACGCGTCATACGCATCTTCGGCCGTGGCGCTGTCGGCCTTGCGGCCTTTGCGCACGGTCTCGATCGCCTGGTTGATCGCCTCGGGCTTCGCCCCGGCCTTCGCCAGAATATCCGCGGCGTTGCTGCCTTTGTTGACCGCGATCGCCAGCAACAGGCGCTCGGCGGTCACGAAGGAATCGCCCGCTTTGCGCGCGATCTCCTCGGCCGTTTCGAACAGCTTGGCGGTTTCGGGGGCCATATAGATCTGGCCTGCACCCGATCCTTCCACGCGCGGTTGTTTCGCGAGGGCCGCTTCGACCGCGTCGCGCGCGCGCTTGGCGTCGCCGCCCGCGGCGGTGATGAGGCCGGCGGCGAGGCCTTCCTCGTCGTCGAGCAGGACCTTCAAAAGATGTTCGGGCACGAAGCGCTGATGGGACGCGCGCTGCACCAAGGTCTGCGCGTTCAAAAGGAAGCCTTTGGCGCGCTCGGTATATTTGTTCAAATCCATGTTTCGTTTGCCCTTCTCGGAAGCGACAAGCTATTCGGGACCCGGTTTTCCAGCGTCCCATGCGAAATTTGGGCATAAGCCCCCCGCCCCGCAAGCCCTGCGACACTTGAGCCGCACGGGGCGCGGCCCTAGTTTGCCGCCATGCAAATCGCCGGAATTTACCGCTATCCCGTCAAAGGTCTCAGCGCCGAGGCGCTAACCCGTGTCGCCGTCGTTCCCGGCGAAGGCCTGCCGCTCGACCGGCGTTTCGCCATCGCGCATGGGGCGACCGCCTTCGACGCTTCCGCCCCCGCTTGGATGCCCAAGCATAATTTCCTGATGCTGGCGAAGAACGAGCGCCTAGCGAAGCTCGAAACCAGCTTCGACGCGGCGACGAATGTCCTGACCGTCAAGCGCGGCGGCAAAAAGGTCGCGAGCGGCGACCTGACCACGCCGACCGGCCGTGCGTTGATCGAGCAGTTTTTCGGCGCCTATCTGGAAGGCGAAACGCGCGGCAGCCCGAAAGTCGTCGAGGCGCCGGGGCATATGTTCTCCGACACCGCGCGCAAAGTGGTGTCGATCATCGGGCTTTCGAGCGTC
Source organism: Alphaproteobacteria bacterium (assembly GCA_017308135.1). Classification (NCBI taxonomy): domain Bacteria; kingdom Pseudomonadati; phylum Pseudomonadota; class Alphaproteobacteria; species Alphaproteobacteria bacterium. The sequence continues at coordinate 74,243 of JAFKFM010000007.1, read as the reverse complement.
GCGGATATCGAACGCGTGGCGCGGGCACCGGTCGATAAGATTCGCTTCCGGGCGAATATCTATTTCGCCGGCGGCAAGCCGTGGGAGGAGTTCGACTGGCTCGATCGCGAGATCGCGATCGGTGACGTGCGCCTCAAAGTCTACAAGCGCATCGATCGTTGTGCGGCGACGACCGTCAACCCGGCGACGGCCGAGCGCGACCTGCAGATCCCGCGCCTGTTGCAGCAGGGATTCGGTCATATCGATTGCGGCGTTTACGCCGAAATCCTGAACGCCGGGGAAATCGCGCAAGGGGACGCGCTGCGCCCCCTCTAACGCGGCAAGCTTAGTTCTCGCCGCCGCCCGGGGCGGTGAGGAACGAGGGCAGCGGACCGCCCTGCTGGATCGCCCCTTGCGGTGCCGCACTGGCGACATTCGGCAGATGCTGCTGAACATGCACGACGGCCGGGCCGTTATTCGGTGCCGCTCCCGGCTGCGGGCCCATGCCCGGGGCTTGTTCCATCCCCGGCTGACCGCCGCCTTCCGACGGCGCGAAGCCCTGCTGCGGCTGGCCCTGCTGGTAACCCTGCTGGGGCGGGCGCTGCTGCGGGAACTGTTCCTGGTTCGCATTGATCATGCGGAAATAGTGCTCGGCGTGCTGGTAGTAGTTCTCCGCCGCCACCCGGTCGCCCGAGGACGACGCGTCGCGCGCCAAGGCGAGATACTTCTCCAGCACCTGGAACGCATTGCCGCGAATGCGCACTTCCGGACCGTTCGAGTCGAAGGTCTGCGCGCGGAACGGAACGTTCGAGCGTTGCCCGCCGCCACCGCCACCACCACCGCCGCCACGATGCATGTTGCCGTGGTTCTGACCGCCGCCGTGATGCCCGCCGCGATTGTTGCGCTGCCGCTTCATTACCGAACTCCGGTTCCTTGACGTTCAAACGGCGAAATCGCCCGGACCTCCGGGGATTCGCCCATTCACCTTCGTAGCCTCGGGTGACCCGCGAGTCCCGCGACACAAGCACCCCGAGGGGCGATTCGGTCGGATCGGGATTTCGCGATGGCTAAATCGGCCGGCCCATCGGGCCAGGCCCATCGGCGCTTCCGGCTTAAACCCGGCGACGCCCTTCATTCGATCCCAAGCTAAAGCCCCCGCAATTTCTTTCCAAGCGCTTTTTTGCCGAGGGGTTTCAGGGGGTTGGCTTAGAGTCTGATCCGGTGGGATTGAATCACCTGCGTTGGGCGTCCGGCGCGCGCGATCCGCGAGGCGTGTCCCGAAGCCGATAGTGGTTCTATCGGCGAGGGGCACAACGAAGCGGGCGCCCGCCGGAACCCAACCCTTTAGGGCCGCGTTCTTTTGCGCCGCGGAGGGCGTCGAAGGGCTTGCGCGTAGAACCACTACGCGCCGCACCCTTCTCCTACCCGCGACGCAAAATCCCTGCGGCGCAGGCGGTTCAATCCCACCGGATCAGACTCTTGATGCGACAACGCAACGCGCAACGCCGCCCAAATCGCGGCGGATGGATTCGACCGTCAAACCCGCCGCCCGGCACAAAGCGGCGACGTCTTCGGCCTGGCCCATCCCCACTTCGAACACCACCGCACCGCCGGGAACGAGCAATCGCGGCAACTCGGCGACGATAAGGCGATAGCAATCGAGCCCGTCCTTGCCGCCGTCCAGCGCCTCGAACGGTTCGTAGTCGCGCACTTCGCGCGACAAATGCTCGATATCGCCCGTCGGGATGTAAGGCGGATTCGACAGAATCAGATCGAATTTCCCGGCGAGCGCCGCGGCCCAATCGCCGCACACAAAACCCGCCTGACCATCCAAGCGCAGCGCATGCGCGTTGCGCTTGGCGACGGAAAGCGCCTCCTCCGAGCGATCGACGCCGATTCCCATCGCGAAAGGCCGCTCGGACAGGAAGGCGAGCAGCAAACAGCCGCTGCCCGTGCCCAAATCGGCCACGCGCCAGGATTTGTCCCACGCGGCGCAACGCGCCAACGCGGCTTCGATCAACGTTTCGCTGTCCGGGCGCGGCACGAGCGTGGCCCCCGTCACCGCGAAATCGAGGCTCCAGAATTCGCGGCTGCCGAGCAGATAGGCGATCGGCGCCCCATCGGCACGGCGCTCGGCCAAAGCGCGCGCGAAAGCGGCGGATACGGCATCGACCGGCACTTCGGGCCGCGCGATCAATTGCTCGGTCGTCAATCCGGCCGAAGCGCCGACGATCAGCCTCGCTTCCAGACGCGGATTGTCGATGCCCGCCTCCGTCAACGTCGTGCGGATTTCGGTCAGCAGGCTTCCGGCGGGAACGGGCGGCAGATCGTTCACGGCAGCGACGCCAGCTTGGCGGCGCGGTCTTCGGCAATCAGCGCGTCGATGAAGCGATCGAGGCCTTCGCCTTCCATCATCTTGTCGATCTCATAGACCGTCAGATTGATGCGATGGTCGCTGACCCGGCCTTGCGGGAAATTATAGGTGCGGATGCGCTCCGACCGGTCGCCCGTGCCCACCTGGCCCTTGCGGTCGGCAGACCGGCTGGCGGCTTGGCGCTCGCGCTCGGCCTCGTATAGCCGGGCGCGCAGAATCTTCAGCGCCTTGGCCTTGTTCTTGTGCTGCGATTTTTCGTCCTGCTGCGACACGACCACGCCCGTCGGGATATGGGTGATGCGCACCGCACTATCGGTCGTGTTGACCGACTGGCCGCCCGGCCCCGAGGAGCGGAACACATCGATGCGCAGATCCTTTTCGTTGATCTGCACGTCGACTTCCTCGGCCTCCGGCAACACCGCGACCGTCGCGGTCGAGGTGTGGATGCGGCCTTGCGTTTCGGTTTCGGGGACGCGCTGCACGCGATGCACGCCGGATTCGAATTTGAGGCGCGCGAACACGCCGGCCCCCGAGATATTCGCGACCGCTTCCTTGAAGCCGCCCAAACCGGTTTCGGCGAGTTCCATCGTCTCGAACCGCCAGCCGCGCGCGGCGGAATAGCGCTGATACATGCGGAACAAGGCGGCGGCGAACAACGCCGCTTCCTCGCCGCCCGTGCCTGCGCGCACTTCCAGGATCGCGTTCTTCTCGTCGGCCGCGTCCTTGGGCAGCAGCATCAATTGCACGTCGCGCTCGCGCTCGGGCAATTTGGCTTTCAGGTCGAAATACTCGGCCTCCGCCATCGCGCGCATATCGGCGTCGCCTTCGCTGCGCAGGGTTTCGAGCTCCGCGAGTTCGGCCTGCGACTTGCGCAAGGACTGGACCGCCGCCACGACGGGTTCGAGATCGGAGAATTCCTTCGACAATTTGGCGAAGGATTTCGGATCGACATTGCCCGAGGCGAGCAGATCGCCCAATTCGCGCTGACGCGCGAGAACCTTGTCCAGCTTTTCCGCGAAACTCATGACTCGTCCGTTCTAAACAATCGCGCGACCAGTTGCTCGGCCATTTCGCGGGTCTTGGGATCGCCTTGGGTCAAGGCGCGCAATTCTTCCGAGGGCGCGTGCAGCAGGCGATGGATCAGCAATTCCGTGGCGCGCGCGGGATCTTGCGTTTCGGCGAGCACGCGCTGGCGTTCGCTTTCGAAACGCCGGCGCAACGCCACGATCGCGGGATTGGCGGCGCGCCCCGCCCCCTGGCGGCGGAAGGCGTCGAGTTCGCCGTCGACGATTTTCCACGCTTCGGCGAGCGAGGCTTCGCGCTCCGCCCGGCCTTTCAGCGCCAAACCTTCCAGATCGTCGATCGCGTAGCGGAACGCGCCGTCGAGCTTTTCGACCGCGCGCGCGATCTCCTCGGGCACGGCAAGGTCGAGCAGCAGGATCGGCCGGCGGCGGCGGCGCTTCAACGCCGCTTCGACGCGCGGCGCATCGAGCGTTTCCTGCCCGCGCCCCAGCGCCGAGAACACCAGATCGGCGGCGGCGAGCGCGTCGTCGAGTGCGTCGAACGCGACGGCCGTGCCGTTCAAGCGCCGGGCGAGATCGCCCGCGCGCGCCGCACTGGGGGTGGCCACGTTCAGCTTCTTCATGTCCGCGCGCTGGAAATGCTCGACCAGCGTTTCGCCCATTTCGCCCGCCCCGATCAGCAAGCCGGTGCAGGACGCGACATTACCGTGGACGTCGCGCGCGACTTCCGCGGCGGCGGCGGCCAGGCTGACCGGGCGTTCGCCGATCGCGGTTTCGCTGCGCACCCGCTTGGCGGCGGCGTAGGCGTGTTCGAGTGCGGCGTCGAGTTCGGGCCCGGTCAATCCCATCTCGCGCGACAAACGGTGCGCTGCTTTGAGCTGGCCCAGCACCTGCGGCTCGCCCACGACTTGGCTGTCGAGCGAGCACGCCACCGCGAAGACATGGCGCAACGCGTCGTCGTCTGACGCGACATAGAAGGATTCGCGAAGTTCGCCCGCATCCACACCGCCGCGCGGTGCCAACGCCGCCAGCACGGCCGCGCACGCCGCCTCGGGATCGTCGGCGGCGATCTGCAACTCGGTGCGATCGCAGGTCGACATCGCCACGGCTTGGCGCAAGCCGGCGCGCTTCAGGCTTTCCAACAGCCCGCGCATTTCCGCTTCCGGAACGAACAGCGCGTCGCGGAGCGAAGAAGATGCGGTTTTGTGATTGGCCCCCACCACGCATAGGCGGGGGCGCTGGGATGGCGCCGACATTTCGCGTCGCTAAAGCGAAGCTGTGTCGGGGCCCCGGCTCATTCCGCGGCCTTGGGCGCTTCGCGCGCCTGAATTTCCGCCGCCTTTTTCTCGACCATCTCGGCGAGATATTCGACGATATCGACGTCCTTGACCTTATGGTCGGGCACGCCGCCGACATAGACCATATGCGTGCCGTTGCCCCCGCCGGTGAAACCGATATCGGTTTCGCGCGCTTCGCCGGGGCCGTTCACCACGCAGCCGATCACCGACACGGTCATCGGCACGGTGATGTGCGAAAGGCGTTCTTCCAAACGCTCGACGGTCTTGATCACGTCGTATTGCTGGCGCGAGCAGGACGGGCACGACACGACGGTCACGCCGCGCCGGCGCAGGCCGAGCGACTTCAATATGTCGTAGCCGACTTTCACTTCCTCGACCGGATGGGCCGAGAGCGAAACGCGGATCGTGTCGCCGATACCGGCCCACAGCAGCGAGCCCATGCCGATCGACGATTTGACCGTGCCCATGCGCGTCGCGCCGGCTTCGGTGATGCCCAGGTGCAAAGGATAGTCGCAGACTTCCGCGAGCTGCTGATAGGCCGCGACCGCGAGGAACACGTCCGACGCCTTGCACGAGATTTTGAACTCGCGAAAATCCTCGTCCTCGAGATATTTCGCGTGGTTCAACGCGCTTTCGACCATCGCCTCGGGGCAGGGCTCGCCGTATTTGTCGAGCAATTCCTTTTCGAGCGAGCCCGCGTTGACGCCGATGCGCATCGAGCAGCCGTAATCCTTGGCGGCCTTCACGACCTCGCGCACGCGTTCCTTGGAACCGATATTGCCGGGGTTGATGCGCAAGCACGCTGCCCCCGCCTTCGCCGCTTCGATCGCGCGGCGGTAATGGAAATGGATATCGGCGACGACCGGCACTTTCGCGGCCTTCACGATGGCGCCCAACGCCGCGGTCGATTCCTCGTCGGGGCACGAAACGCGCACGATATCCACGCCCGCTTCTTCGGCGCGGCGGATCTGCTCGACCGTCGCGGCCACGTCGGGCGTGGGCGTGTTGGTCATCGTCTGCACGGTGATCGGCGAATCGCCGCCGACGGGCACGTTGCCGACCATGATCTGACGGCTTTTGCGGCGCAGAATTTGGCGATAGGCGCGAACGGTCATCGGCGAACCCGAAGGGGGAAGAACACGCCCGCGCGGCCGAACCGCCCGGACGGACCTTTATATAGCGTAATCGGGTCAGCCCTGCGAGCCGGGGCCCTGCGGATTCGGGGACGCGGGGCGCGCCGGAGCGGCGGGCGTCTCGCTCTTGGCCGTACCGGATGCGAGTTTCTCCGGGTCCAGCGCGATACCGCGCTCGACCATGCCCGGACGGCCGAGCGACGGGGCGCCCTGCCCGTCCACCCGCACATCCAACGCGCCGGCATTGCCGGTGGACATGGTCAGGCCCGGACGATCGGGCACGTTATAGGTCTCGCCCGCACGCAAGATTCGCGAAAACACGACATTGCCGTTGGCGTCGCGCACTTGCGTCCAGCTATCGCCGGTCGCGCGGATGACGATCCGGCCTTCGTTTGCCTCGCCGAACACGCGCGGTGTGCCGGGTTCGGACACCGGCGCCGAGCCGGTCACGGGAGCGGCCGGTGCTGCGGGTGCCGGGGCGACCGGGGCCGCGACCGGCGGAACCGCGGCGATTTGCGGGGCCGGCGCGACGGGGGCTGGCGCGGGCGTCGCGGGAACGACGGCGACCGGCGGCGGCGCAACCGGCACAGCCGGGGCCGTCTCGACATGCGGTGCGGGCGGCAGAACGCGCGCTTGGGCTTCCGCCGCCGACGGTGCGGGCGTGGGGGCCGGAACGCGCGCGGCCAAGGTTTCGGGCACGGCGGTGACGCGGGGTACGGGCGCGCGATCGGCGGCCGTCACGTAATACCAAGTGCCGTAGGCGCAGACGGCAAGCAGCAGCGACAGCGCCACCAACACGCCGCCCGGCAGGCGGCTTTCGTTGATCGGCGTGGGGAAGGAAAGCTCGGCCGGCACATCGATGCCCGCGGCCTCTTCCTTGAAACGACGGCTGAGGGCGGCGGCGTCCAGATCGAGCAATTCCGCGTAGGAGCGCACGAACCCGGCGGCATAGGCGCCGCGCGGAAGCTCGTTGTAGTTGCTCGTCTCGATCGCTTCGAGCTGGACGCGGCGGATTTTGAGATGCTTGGCGACGTCGGCGACCGACCAGCCGCGCCGTTCGCGTTCCGCGCGCAATGTTTCGCCCACGCGCGCGCGCAACGGCGTTTCGAACGCCGTCATATCCTTCATCCGTGCTTCGTCGTGTTGGCTTGCGGCCACCGAAGCCTCCGTTAAGCCCATGAAATATATTCCGGAATAGACGATCCGGAAATTTCACGTGCGGCTCTGCGGGTTATCCCGGTCGGAGTCTTATCACCTTCGGCATCGACCGCCAACAGCAAGCGGGCCGTAAATTTTCCGTCGAAGTAATAAAAACTACACGGGTATGTTGTGATCGCGCGCGAAGTCGCCGAGCTTCTTGCGCACCGAGTGATCGGCCAAGCGGCAGATCTCGTCGAGATACTTGGCGAGCGGCGGAAGATCGAGCGCGCGCACCATCGCCTTCACCGGGCCGATCGCGGGGAAGGGCATCGACAAGCGACGATAACCGATGCCGAGCAGCGCCATCGCTTCCAGCGGGCGCGAGGCCATGTCGCCGCACAAGGTGAGCTGCGTATGCGTGGCTTCGCAATCGCGCGCGATGGCGCGCAGGAAACTGAGCATCGCCGGCGACAAGGGATCGTAGCGATCCGCCATGTCGGGATTGCCGCGATCGGACGCGTAGAAGAACTGCATCAGATCGTTCGACCCGACCGAAATAAAATCGACGCGTTTCAAAAGTTGCGGCAGCTGCCAGTAGAGCGACGGCACTTCCAGCATCACGCCGATGCGGATCGGATCGGGCAAGGCGCGCCCGCGCTTGGCCTCGCGCGCGATTTCGATTTCCAGCAATTCCTTGGCGGCGTCGAACTCGGCGACCTCCGCCACCATCGGGAACATGATGTCGAGGCGACGGCCGCCGGCCGCGCGCAGCAATCCGCGCACCTGTTCGCGCAAAATCGCCGGACGGTCGAGCGTCAAGCGGATCGCGCGCACGCCCATCGCGGGATTTTCCTGCGGGTTCGCGTCGAGATAGGGCAGCACCTTGTCGCCGCCGATATCGAGCGTGCGGAACACGACGGGCTTGTTGTCGGCGCGGTCCAAAATGCGGCGATAGAGATCCGTCTGCTCGACGACGTCGGGCATCGTCGAGCGGATCATGAACGGAATCTCGGTGCGGTAGAGACCGATCCCGTCCGCCCCGCTATCCGCCAGATGTTCGAGATCGAGCACGAGGCCCGCATTCATGTTGAGCGAGATCGGCGTGCCGTCGCGCGTGACGGCGGGAAGATCTTTAAGCGCCGCATAGCCCGCGCGCCGTTCCTGACGCGCGCGCAACGCGGCGGCGTAGGTGTCGCGCACGTCTTCGCGCGGGCGCAGGATGATCTGACCGCCCATCGCGTCGACGACGACCGGATCGCCCGGCTCCGCGCGCGACAGCAACCCGGCGGCGTGCCCGACCATCGGCAGGTCGAGCGCATGCGCGATGATCGCGACATGCGAGGTGCTGGAGCCTTCCTCCAGCGCGACACCCTTCAATTTGCGCCGGTCGTATTCGAGCAACTCGGCGGGGCCGAGATTGCGCGCGACCAGCACGATATCGTCGGGCAGATCGGTATCCGCCGCCGCCGTGCGATCGCCGGTCAAATGCCGGACGAGGCGGTTGGCGAGATCGTCGAAATCGGTGATGCGCTCGCGGATATAAGGGTCCGACACCAGCGCCAGACGCGCGCGGTTGTCCTCCTGCACGCGCTGCACGGCGGCTTCGGCGGTCAGGCCCGTATCGATCGCGTCGGCGATGCGGCTGAACCAGCCGCGATCCTCGGCGAACATCCGATAGGTCTCGAGGATTTCCCAGCGCTCGTCGCCTTCCTCCAGCCCCGCATCGGCGAAGATACGGTCGATATCGGTGCGCATGCCGGCCGCGGCTTCGCGCAGGCGCTTCTTTTCGGCCGCCGGATCGTCGGCCACCATCTGGCGCACGGAAACGCGCGGCTGGTGCAGCACGACGATGCCGATGGCGATGCCTTCGTTGAGCTTCTGGCCTTCGATGCGTTCGGACGCGACGAGGCCCGCATCCTCCGTGCGCAGCATTTCGTCGGGCGACACCAATTCGCCCGACGCGACCAGTTCGGCCAGCACCATCGCGACGGTTTGCAGCGCTTCGACTTCCTCGTCCGCGTATTCGCGGAAGGTGCGGTTTTGAATCGCGACAACGCCGATCGCGCGCCCGTTGCGCAGGATCGGCACGCCGAGCATCGAGTGGAAGATTTCTTCGCCGGTTTCCGGACGGAAGGCGAAGTTCGGATGCGATTGCGCGTCGGCCAGCGCCAAGGGGCGCGCATTCTCCGCGATCTCGCCGACGATGCCTTCGCCCACGCGCAGGCGCGTTTTGTGGACGGCTTCCGGCTTCAAGCCTTCGGTCGCGAACAGCTCCAGCACTTGGCCCGCGCGCGTGATGTAGACCGAGCAGACTTCGGCGATCAGCTCGCCCGCGATGATTTTGACGATCTTGTCGAGGCGCTGCTGGGCCGTACCGCCCGCCGCCATCGTGTCGCGCAGACGCTTGAGCAGCCGGCGCGTCGCCCCGGGCCCCAGCGTCGCGGCCATTACGCGGCTCCCGCAGCCTCGCGCGCGGCGATCGCATCCACCGCCTGCGCGACGAGTTCGTCGAGAATGTCTTTGACGCTTTGCTCGCGCGTCACCATGCCGACCGATTGGCCGGCCATGACCGAGCCGGTTTCGACGTCGCCGTCGACCACCGCGCGGCGCAAGGCGCCCGCCCAGAAATGCTCGATCTCCAGCTGCGCCGCCTTGGCGTCGAGCTCGCCCGAATCGACCTTGGCGATCACGCGGCGCTGGCATTCCATGAATTCGGCCGTGCCCTTGTTGGCCAGTGCCCGCACCGGAATGACCGGGAAGCGCGGATCGAGCTGGACCGACAGCACGGCGTCGCGCGCGGCCGCCCGGATGAAAGCTTGCTTGAACGCGGGATGCGCCACGCATTCGCTCGCGCACACGAAGCGTGTGCCGAGCTGCGCGCCCGAAGCGCCCATTTCCAGGAACGAGAGGATCGCTTCGCCCCGGCCGATGCCGCCCGCGACGAAGACCGGCACGTCGCGGATCACGGGCAGGATTTCCTGCGCCAGCACGGCGGTGGTGACGGCACCGGTATGCCCGCCCGCTTCCATGCCTTCGATCACCAGCGCGTCGATGCCGCCGCGCACCAGCTTCTTGCCGATGACGGGGGCCGGCGCGAAACCGATCACCTTGATACCGCCGGCTTTGAGATTCTTGACGATGTCGGCGGGCGGCAGACCGCCCGCGAGCACGACATGGCCGACTTTGCCGTCGATGCAGATCTGCGCGAGATCCGCCAATTGCGGATGCATCACGATCAGGTTCACGCCGAACGGCTTCGATGTGAGCTTATGCGTCGCCGCGATTTCGGCGGCGAGCATGTCGGGCTTCATCGAGCCGCAGGCGAGGACGCCGAACCCGCCGGCATTGGAAATCGCCGCGACGAGATTGCGTTCCGACACCCAGGTCATCGCACCGCCGAGAATCGCGATCTCGCAGCCCAAGAACGCGGTTCCCCGCGCCCACAGGCGGTCGAGACGCTGACGTGCGGCGATGCGATCCATGGCTTAGTGCGCGTCCAATCCGTAAGCGGTGTGAAGTGCCCGAAGCGCCAATTCGAGATATTGCTCGTCGATCAGCACCGAAATCTTGATCTCGGACGTCGAGATCACTTCGATGTTGATGCCCTTTTCCGACAGCGTGCGGAACATCGTCAGCGCCACGCCCGCATGGCTGCGCATGCCCACGCCGATGACCGAAACCTTCACGACGCTGGAATCGGGCTTGATCTCCGAAAAGCCCAGCGCCGCCTTCTTCTCGTTCAGCAGCTTCACCGCGCGGTCGAGATCGGTGCGGCCGACCGTGAAGGTCATGTCCGTCGTCTTACCGTCGTCGGAGATGTTCTGGACGATCATGTCCACGTTGATGGCGCTGTCGGCCAAGGGGCCGAAGATCGCGGCGGCCACGCCGGGGCGGTCGGAGACCTTGGTAAGGGTCACCTTGGCCTCGTCCCGGCTATAGGCGATCCCGCTGACGATTTGCTTTTCCACGATTTCTTCCTCGTCGACGACCATCGTGCCGGGCTTGTCCTCGAAACTGGTGAGGACTTGCACCTTCACGCGGTGATTCATGGCGAGCTCGACCGACCGCGTCTGCAGCACCTTGGCGCCGAGCGAGGCCATTTCGAGCATTTCTTCGTAGGCGATTTGATCGAGCTTGCGCGCCTTGGTCACGATGCGCGGGTCGCACGTATAAACCCCATCGACATCCGTGAAGATGTCGCAGCGATCGGCCTTCAACGCCGCCGCCAGCGCCACCGCCGACGTGTCCGAGCCGCCGCGGCCCAACGTCGTGATGCGGTTTTCGGCACTGATGCCTTGGAACCCGGCGACCACCGCGACGACGCCTTTTTCCATCGCGGCGATCATCTCCGCCGTGTCGATGCCTTCGATGCGCGCCTTCGAATAGGTCGCATCGGTGCGCAGCGGAATCTGCCAGCCCTGCCAGGACCGCGCTTTGACGCCCAGTTCCTGCAACGCCAGCGCGGTCAGGCCGCTTGTGACCTGCTCGCCCGTCGCCACGACCGAGTCGTATTCCTTCTCGTCGTAGAATTTCGAGACTTCGTTGACCCAGGCGACGAGCTGATTCGTCACCCCGGACATGGCCGAAACGACGACGGCAACCTGGTTGCCTTCCTCGACCACGCGCTTCACGCGCTGGGCGACGTTTCGGATGCGCTCGATATTCGCGACCGACGTACCGCCGAATTTGAGAACCAGACGTGCCATAACCGCGACCGGACTCCGGTAAAAGTCGAATTAAACCAACGCATTGGCGCAAGAGGGTGTAACCCGACTCTTGCCGGGTGCGCGCGCGCGGCATATCTACTGTGATCTTCCCGGCGGAGCAAGCATACCTTCCGTGCCGGAAACGGAGATTTCGCCATCGTGACGCTTCCCGACGCCGCAACCGGTTCCAGCGTGGATCCCGCCGAAATCGCGCGTTTCGCGGCGATGGCGGACGAATGGTGGGACCCGGCGGGCAAGTTCCGCCCGCTGCATAAATTCAACCCGGTGCGGCTCGGCTATATCCGCGACCGTTTGGCGCGGCATTTCGGGCGCGATCCGCTGGGCGCCAAACCGCTCGACGGCTTGCGCATTCTGGATATCGGCTGCGGCGGCGGGCTGGTGGCCGAGCCGTTGGCGCGAATGGGGGCGGCGATGACCGCCATCGACGCTTCGGCCAAGAATATCGGTATCGCGTCGAACCATGCGGCACGCATGGGCCTCGCCATCGATTACCGCCATACCACGGCCGAAGACCTCGTCGCCGCCGGCGAAAGCTTCGACGCAGTGCTGTCGCTCGAAGTGGTCGAGCATGTCGCCGACCCGAAGGAATTCCTCGCGAGCTGCGGGGCGCTGGTGCGTCCGGGCGGGGCGATGGTCGTCGCCACGCTCAACCGCACGCCCAAGGCGTTCCTGCTCGCCATCGTCGGTGCGGAATACGTGCTGCGCTGGCTGCCCAAGGGCACGCATGAATGGGCGAAATTCGTGAAGCCCGCCGAAATGTGCGAAGGCCTACGCGCCGCCGGGCTCGAAACGACCGATCTGACCGGTGTCACCTACAACCCGCTGCTCGACACCTGGCGCCTCGCCCGCGACATGGACGTCAACTATATGGGCTTCGCGATCAAGGGCGCGTAAGCGTCGCTTCCGCCGACATCGCCAGCGCACCGTCGGGCGTTTCGGCCCACGCCGCGATCTTGTCGCCGTCGCGCTTGGCTTTGATCGCGAACGGCGCCGTGTCGAACAACGGCGCCACGCCCCGGAATGAAAATCGAGCTAGCTTCGCGCCACCCAATTCCTCGGCCAGCGCCATCAGCAAGGTCGCGGTCAACGGCCCGTGAAACACGAGACCGGGGTAACCTTCGACCTTCGTCGCGTAAGGCTGATCGTAATGGATGCGATGGCCGTTGAAGGTCAGCGCCGAATAGCGGAACAGCAAGGTCGGATCGGGCGCGATCATCTTCGCGATCTCGGCGCCGGCGGGCGGCGCGACCGAAGGCGCCGTTCCGCCGCCCATGCCGCGATAGACGATGTCGTGCTCTTCCTCGAGCGCCAGCACGCCGTCCGCTTCGATGCGGTGCTTCACCACGACGAAAACCAGCGCGCCGGATTTGCCGGTCTTGCTCTCGATCTTCGCGATTTCCGAACGACGCGTCGCGTTCGTGCCGACGCGCAATGGCGCGTGGAAAGCGAGCCGCCCGCCCGCCCACATGCGGCGCGGCAAATCGATCGGCGGCATGAAGCCGCCGCGCTTCGGATGCCCGTCGCGGTCCAACGCGGCGGCGGGCTCGGCCGGATTGAACAACATCCAATGCCAGCCGGGCGGCAACGCATCGCCGTCGCGTGGGATCGCGCGATCCAACGTCGCCGCCATTTTCACGGCTTGCATGGGCTCGACGCGCTCCGCGCGCGTTTCGGTCCGGCCGAGCCAGGCTGTGTAATCGCTCATGCGAATTCCGCGCGGATCGCGGCGGAATGTTCGCCGATCTTGGGCACGGCGCCCAACGCGGGCGCGCGCTCGCCGTTCACGATCGCGGGCGGGGCCGGCAAATTCACGTCGCCCGTTTCGGTCACCACGCTGACGCGGCGCAATTGCGGATGTTTGGAGAATTCCGCGACCGTGTTGGCGACACCGTAAGCCGTGCGTGCGGCGTTCAGCAGCGCCACCATTTCATTCTTGGTCCGCGCCTCGAAAAACGCCGCGACCTTGGCGTCAAGCGCCGCGCGGTTCTTCACCCGCTGCACGTTGGTGGCGTAATCGGGATGCGTCGCGAAAGCCGCCTCGCCCAACACATGCGCGCAAAAATCCGCCCATTCGCGCTCGTTCTGGATCGAGATGACGATGCGCACGCCGTCTTTCGTCATGAAATCCGAATACGGCGCGATCGAAGGGTGCGCGAGGCCCACGCGTTGCGGCGCCTTGCCGAGATAGTCGAAATGCAGCAACGGTACGGCCATCCATTCGGCCATGCCGTCGAACAGCGAGACTTCGATATGCGCCCCCTGCCCCGTGCGGCCGCGTTCGATCAACGCTTCCAGCACGGCTTGGTGCGCGTACATGCCCGCTGCGATATCGCAAACCGACACGCCAACGCGGCCCGGCCCTTCCGGCCGGCCCGTCACATCGGCAAGGCCCGTCTCCGCTTGCAGCAGCATGTCGTAGCTTTTCATCTGCGCGTAGGGCCCTTGCGACCCGTAGCCCGAGATATCGACGCAGATGAGGCGCGGGTTCGCCTTGCGCAATTCCGCCACGCCGAGCCCCGCGCGCGCGGCCGCCCCCGGCATCAAATTCTGGACGAAGATATCGGCCTTCGCCGCGATGCGTTTGAGCAGCGCATTGTCGTCCGGATTCTTGATATCGGCGACGAGACTTTGCTTGCCGCGATTGAGCCAGACGAAATAGCTCGACTGGCCCTTCGCCGCCTTGTCGTAGCCGCGCGCGAAATCGCCTTCCGGCCGTTCGAGTTTGACGACGCGGCAGCCTTTATCGGCGAGGCGCGAGGTGAGATACGGGGCCGCGACCGCCTGTTCGAGCGAGAGGCAAAGAAGTCCGTCGAGGGCCGCCATCAATAGCTCCTTGGCAGGCCGAGCACATGCTCGGCGAGGTGCGCCAAGATCAGATTGGTCGAAATGGGTGCCACTTGATAGAGGCGCGTTTCGCGGAACTTGCGCTCGATATCGTATTCCTCGGCGAAGCCGAAGCCGCCATGGGTTTGCAGGCAGGCATTCGCCGCATCCCATGACGCTTCGGCCGCAAGCATCTTGGCCATATTCGCTTCAGGTCCGCAGGCTTCGTGCGCCTCGTATAAACGAATCGCTTCGCGCACCATCAGCTCGGCCGCGCGCATCCGCGCATAGGCTTGCGCGATGGGGAACTGGATTCCCTGGTTCTGGCCGATCGGGCGGCCGAACACGACACGCGACTTGGCGTAGTCGCTGGCCTTGGCGGTGAACCATTTGGCGTCGCCAATACACTCCGCACCGATCAGAATGCGCTCCGCGTTCATTCCGTCGAGGATATAGCGGAAGCCCTTCCCTTCCTCGCCGATCAGATTTTCGGCGGGCACTTCAAGCCCGTCGAAAAACACTTCGGTCGTCGCGTGGTTGATCATCGCGCGCAGCGGCTTGATCGTCAGGCCCTTCGATTTCATATCGACGACGAAGACCGACAAGCCGTCGCTCTTCTTCGCGACTTGATCGCGGGGGCTGGTGCGGGCGAGCAGCAGCATCAGATCGGAATGCTCGGCGCGGCTGGTCCACACCTTCTGGCCATCGACGATATAGCGATCACCTTTTTTGGTCGCCGTGGTGCGGATCGCGGTCGTGTCCGTACCCGCACTCGGCTCGGTCACGCCGAAGGCTTGCAGGCGCAAATCGCCCGACGCGATCTTGGGCAGGAAGCGCTGCTTCTGTTCGGCCGATCCGTGCCGCAGGATCGTGCCCATCGTGTACATCTGCGCATGGCAGGCCCCGCCATTGGCCCCCGCGGCGTGGATCTCCTCGAGGATCGCGGCGGCACCGGAAATCGGCAAACCCGATCCGCCATATTCCTCCGGGATCAGCACGGCGAGCATCCCGGCCTCCGACAACGCCTTCACGAAATCCGCCGGATACTCGCGCGCGCGATCCAACGCGCGCCAATATTCACCAGGGAATTTGGCGCAAAGCGCGCGAACGG
This sequence comes from Alphaproteobacteria bacterium, assembly GCA_017308135.1. Classification (NCBI taxonomy): domain Bacteria; kingdom Pseudomonadati; phylum Pseudomonadota; class Alphaproteobacteria; species Alphaproteobacteria bacterium. The sequence goes on along the minus strand of JAFKFM010000007.1, from coordinate 58,636 downwards.
ACTCGCGGATTTCGGGATAGGTCTCGCTCACGTCGATCCTTTGATCCCCAAACGCTGGAGTTCGCGCCGGACATTCGCGACGGTGACGGTGGAGACGCGGATATTCCCTTCCGCCGTCACGCCGGCGATATGCGGCGTGAGCCACAAACGCGGCACGCCTTCGAGCACCGAGCCCGCCTTCAGCGGCTCTTGTTCGTAAACGTCCAAGACCGCACCGCCGAGTTTGCCCGCCGTCAACGCCGACGCCAACGCCGCTTCGTCGATAATGCCGCCGCGCGCCGTGTTGATCAGCAAGGCGGAGGATTTCATTTTGGCGAGACGCGCCGCATCGATCAGATTGCGCGTTTGCGGCGTGAAGGGCACGTGCAGCGAAATCACGTCGGCCTTCGCCAGCAACCCGTCGAGATCGGTTTCGCGTTCGACGCCGTATTGCGCCCAGGCCGGGTCGTCGGATTTCACATGCGGATCGAAGGCCGAGATCGCCATTTCCAGCGCCTTGGCGCGGCTGGCGACCGCGCGCGCGATGCCGCCGAAGCCGATCAACGCCAAGCGCCGGCCTGAGGCTTCGCCCAGCATCAGATCGTTGCGCGGCCATTTGCCGGCGAGCACGTCGGCATTGGCCTTCCACACGTCGCGCAAGCCGACCAGCGTGGCGCCGATCACGTATTCGGCGACCGATACGGTGTTGGCCCCGGTCGCCGGGAACACGGCGATGTTCCTTCGCGCGCATTCCTCCATATCGATATTGTCGAGGCCCACGCCCAAACGGCCGATCGCCTTCAAATTCTTCATCGCGGCGAGCACGGGCCCGCGAATTTGGGTGCGGTTGCGAATGACGATCGCGGGGCTTGTCGCCGCCAGCTTCGCCAATTCCTCGGGCTTGTCGACCAGCGTGCGGTCGTAATGGACCTTGTAATCCTTGGCGAGATCGTCGACCGCCCATTGGTCGACGAATTCCGTCACGACGATATCGTACATCTGCGAACTCCTGAACGCCGAGGCGTCAGAATAGCAGGCCGAACCCCGAGACGATCAACAGGATCAGCAAGGTCCGCCGGAACGTCGCGTCGTCGATGGCGCCGTAGAGCTTAAGGCCGAGCCACGCCCCCGCCGCCACCGGGATCGCCGCCCACATGAAATCCGTCACGACGCGCGGGCTGATACCGCCGGTCGCCAGCAGCACGGTCACCGAGCTCGCCTGCATCATGTAGATATAAGGCTGATAGACGGCGCGCTGTTCGTCGCGCGGCCAGCCGCGCATCGCGGTCCAGATCGTGATGGTGACGCCCGCCAGCCCGCCGATCCCGCCCATCACGCCGCCCGAGAAGCCCACGAGACCGTCGGCCGCGCGCCCGCCGAATGTGACCGGGGGCCCTGGTTTGCGGGCGAGCGACCAGACGCCGTAGACGATCATGAAGGCGCCGATCGCTTTGCGCAGCGGGTCGGCGGGCACGATCGTCAGCAGGAACACGCCCAGCGGCACGCCCAGCAAGCCGCAGATCAGGAAGGGCAGCAGCCGGTCCCAGCGCATATGGCCGCGGAAGGCGAAGATCGACATGGATTGCGCGATCACGCTGGTCGCCTGGATCAACGGGGTGGCGTCCACCGGATCGCGGAAGTGCAAGAGCACGACGGCCCCGATCATCGCATAGGCGAAGCCCGACAGGCCCGACGCGATCGCCGCCACGAACAGCCAGCCGACGACGAAAACTTCCGAAGGCAAATCCATGGGGCGGCTATATACAGGCAGACGGCGCGCGAACGCTCCCCGAATCGCGCAACTCTGCTAGGATCGCCGCGACATGGCCAGCGACGACGAAATCCGGGAAGGCTTGCGCGAACTCGACTTCGCCTGCCACGGCGCCTGGAAACTGGGCCAGAACATCGTCGTCGGCTGGATGCATGAAGGCCAGACGGTCTCGCTCTGCGCCGCGCCCAATTGGCGCGTGCTGGCCGAGGCGCCCAACGCCGACCGGATCCTGGGCGGCGGGCGCCTGATGGGCGCCAAGACCTTCGCCGAAGTCTGCAAAATCCTGAAGACGCGGCCGATCAAGGTCGATCTGCCCTTCACCATCGGCGACGGCAAGGGCGAGGTGAAACCCGTCATCCTCGACCAAGTGGCGCGCCGATACGCGATCTCGCTAACCGAGCATCGCGCCGTCATCCTGTTCGACATCGTCGGCTTCTCGAAGGTCGATCCGCTGGAGCAGGTCGCCCAGCTCGCCAGCCTCGAATACTCGATCAATTCGGCGGCCAAGAAACTGGGCGAGGCCGGGCTCGACGTCGAAATCGCGCGCTCGACCACCGGCGACGGGTTCTATGTCTGGAACCGCGCGCGCGGCTTCGAAGCCGATATGCGCCTTTACGCGGCCCTGGTGCTGATCCTGGCCGACAACGCGGTCGCGCGCTCGCGCGGCGAGCCGCGCCTCGTGCCGGTGTTGCGCACCTGCTATTCGATCGGCAGTCACTACGCCTATCACCAGATCGAAGGAACGCGCCCGCGCGGCTTCGAATATCTGGTCGGCGAAGTGACGATCCAGCTCGCGCGCTTGGTCGGCAAAGCGCAACCGGGCCAGATCTGCATCGGGCGCTTCATCCGCCCGACCGAGCCGCCGGTGGTGCGCGAGCTCGACACGCTGATGTTCCTGGCGCGCGTCGAGAAGATGCTGGAGAAACTTTCCGGCGTGACGATCGGCGGTTACGGCATCGCCAGCGCCAATTCGCAATTGACCGGCGGCAAGATCGGCGAGGCGCAATTCCCCGTGCTGATCTACCGCATCGTCGACAAGCACGGTTACAACCACGATCTGTTCAACGCGCGCATCGCCGTGCGGCGCAACGATGCCGATCCGATCGTGGTGGGTTTGCGGCCCGAACAGTTCAAGGATTTCGAAGCGACGCCGGTACCGTACGAAATACCTAAGACGCCGGCGTGATCTTCTTCTTCATCCGCGCGTCGAGCGTCACATCGGCGAAATCGATCGACATGATCTGCGTATCGTCGATCAGCACGTCGCGCAGATCGGCTTGCGGCATCGGCGTGTTGCCGAATTTGGCGCCGCGCAGATCGGCCGCACGGAAGATCGCTCCCGCCAAATTCGACGGAAACGACCGGCCCGGAATGGGGACGAGCGGCGTGAAGTCGCAATCGCGCAGATCGGAGCGTGTGAGCTTGGCGCCCGCGAGATTGACGCCGCGCAGATCCGCACCCGCGAATTTGCAATCGCGCAGATCGGCCCCGGCGAGACGCGCCCCCTGCAACTGACAGCCGGAGAGATCGAGCCCGACCAGCGTCGCGCGCTCGGCACGTAAACCGACCAGGACCTTGCCGCGCAAGGAGGGCAGGCCGCGGCAATCGACACCGGACAGATCGGCGACCTGACCTTGCGCCCCGCCCGTATCGGCCCACAGCGCATGCAGGCGCAGCAGCTCTTCCGGCGCCATGCCGACTTCGGAAAGCGGCTTGCCCGCCGGCGCGTCGGTGACCGCATCCGTCATATCCACGCCGTCGAGCACGGCCGAACCGAATTTCACGCCCGACAGCACCGAGCCCGCGAGATTGGCGCCGGTGCAATTCGCCCCGGTGAAATCCGCACCCGCCAGATTGGCGCCCTGGAACTTCGCCTTTTGCAGTGTGGCGCGCGCGAATTTGCAGTCGCGCAAAACGGCGTCGGTGAAATCGGCGTGCGAGGCGGACATGCCGTCCATATTCGCTTCGGACAGATTGGCGGCTTCGAGCTTCGCGTCGGTCAGTTCGGTCGCACCGACATGGCCGAGTTTGAGCGCGTGAAGATTTCCGCCCTTGTCCTTCTGCGTCAGCGAGCCTTCGCGCAGATCGGCCTGGATCAGATTGGCGCGCGTCAGATTGGCGCCGCGCATCGACGCCCCGCGCAGATCGGCGCGCATCAGCGAGGCGCCTTCCAGATCGGCTTCGCGGAAATCGCAGGCGAAGAGTTGCGCGCGGTCGAGCACGCAATCCGACATCATCGCGCCGCGGAACGACGCCCCCGTGCAATCCGCCTCGGTCAAATTGGCGCCGGCCAGCGCCATGCCCGACAAATCGGCGAAGGCCAGCATCGCGCGCACGCCGCCGGGCTTGCCCGTGCGAAACCGCTCGTGCAAAGCGACGACATTCGCCAATTCCGCATGCGAATATTTGCGGCGCTGGATTTTCGACGGTGATGCAGACAGCATAGGTTGCGAGCCGCCCCTTTGGCCCGAATGGGTTACCCATTAGAACGTCTATTTAACAAGCCAGACGCGGATTAGGCAAATGAAGTCCCGCAGCACGGAATCTCCGACACCGCCCCGGACACCGCGCCCGCCGGTCCGCCGGGCGATCGACACGGTGCGCGATCTGGCCCCGGCGGTGACGGCGATTTCCGCCCTGACGGCGACGATTTTCCACGTTCTTTACAGCTATCGCATGGGCTTGCCGCTGCTGGGCGAGCTGGCCGCGACGTCGTTCGTCGTCGTCACCTTCGCAGGCATGGTGCTGCTGGTGGCGCTGTTCCAATTCGCCGCATTTTTTCCGTTCATCGCTTTGGGCGGGCTCGACGACCAGGACCAAGCCGATTTGCGCGCCGCGTTGGCCGGGCCGACCGAGACGCGCAAACGCGGCCAATGGGGCGCTTGGACCGACGCCAAAGGATTCACCGTGTGCTTCGGCTGGATCTATTGGGCGGCGTTGCTCGCGCTCGCCGTGCTCGGCGGGCTCGCCGGCAATCAAGGCGACGGCGTGCTGTTGTGGTTCCTGATCTCGGCATTGATCGCGGCGGCCATCGCGGCGAATTTTCGTCTGAAAAGCCCCGAAGCGCCGGCCGAGGTTTTACGCCGCATGGCGGCGACACTGAAACTTGGGCTGCCGCTCGCCTTCCATGTCGCGATCTCGATCGCGGTCTTCGCCATTCCGGCCGGCGTGCTGCTGTTCGATTCGAATCCGCGCGCTTTCGCGTGGCTCGGCATGCTCGCCGTGCTCGGCTCGGCCGCGTTCCATTATCTGGTGGTCAGCGATCGCTTCTCGCGCGATCTCGCCATCCGCATCGGCCTGGCGCTGGCGGTGCTGGCGATCCTCGCCTGGCCGGGGGCGTCGTATCTCTACGCCCGTGCGCTTTACACGCTGGGCACGGGCGGCGGCTTCCTCGCCGAAATCGAAACCAAGGATTACGGCGGGATCGTCAGCGGCTTCACCACCAAGGCGCGCACGCGCTGCGTGCTGCTGGTCACACCCAGCACCGTGTTCGTGCGCGCGGGCAACGTGACGAACGCTGACAGATGCCGCGTGCGCCCGCTGGGCCCGCTGGAATTTCCCGACCCCACGCCCTTGCGCGACGTCGAAGCGATCGCGCGCGTGGAGATCGTGCGCTTCGGCCCGCCGCGATGAACATGAACCCCTTCGCGCCGCTCGAACGCATTCCCGTTTCCCGCTTCACGTCGCTGCCCGACGCGTTGCGCGATCCGCGCCGTTGCGAATGGGCCGACGCCAACAAGCGCGGCGAGGCGGTCCATTCCTTCCTCGAAGGACCGTGCTTCGATGCGGCCGGGAATCTTTGGTGCACCGACATTCCTTTCGGCCGCATCTTCCGCATCGCGCCGTCGGGCGACTGGACGAAGATCGCCGAATACGACGGCTGGCCCAACGGGATGAAGATCGCGCGCGACGGCCGCGTGTTCGTGACCGACGCGCGGCACGGAATCATGATTATCGATCCCGCGCGCGGCGCGGTGACGCCTTTCTTGCGCGGCTATCGCGCCGAGGGCTTCAAGGGCGTCAACGATCTGACTTTCGCGGCCAACGGCGATCTCTATTTCACCGATCAAGGCCAGACGGGCATGCAAGACCCGACGGGCCGCGTGTTCCGCGTGAAGGCGTCGGGCGAGATCGACGTGCTGTGCGACACGATCCCGTCGCCCAACGGGCTGGTGCTCGATTTGGCCGAGCGCGTGTTGTTCGTCGCGGTCACGCGCGCCAACGCGATTTGGCGCGTCCCGCTGTTCGAACGCGGTATCTCGGCGAAGGTCGGCAGTTTCATCCAATTGTCGGGCGGCGGCGGGCCGGATGGAATCGCGCTGGACGAAGACGGCGGCCTTGTCGTCGCACATCTCGGCTTGGGCGTGTGGCGCTTCGATCGGCTGGGCCTGCCCACGCATTTCATCGGCGAGCCTGGCGCCTTCGTCACCAACATGGCGTTCGGCGGGCCCGACCGGCGCACGCTCTATATGACCGAAAGCGAAACGGCCACGATCCTGACCGCGCGCATGCCGTTCCCCGGCAAGAGCATGGCCTCGCAACGTTGATCGGCGATAGACTGGCCCCGAAACTTCGGAGGCCCGCCATGAAACGCCGCACGATTCTGTTGGCCGCACTCGCGTTGCCCGTTTCCGCCCAGGCGCAAAGCCTGCTCGATCAGGGCCGGAACCTGTTGAACCAGGGCGGCGTTGCCATGCCCGGCACCGGCGGCACACGCGGCCGGGGGCTTTCGGCAAGCGAGATCGCACAAGGCTTGAAGGACGCGCTCGAAAAGGGAGCTGGCGCCGCCGTCGCACGGCTGGGCCGCGCGGACGGGTTCCTCGGCGACGCGGCGGTCAAAATCCCGCTGCCCGATACGCTCGCCCGGGTTCAATCAGCACTCCAAACGGTCGGGCTGTCGGGCATGGCCGACGATCTGCAAACACGCCTCAACCGCGCGGCCGAGCAAGCGACACCGGTCGCGCGCGACATCTTTCTGCGCGCGATCCGCGCGATGACGCTGTCGGATGCGCAAGGCATTCTGAACGGACCCAACGACGCGGCGACCGCCTATTTGCGCCGCACGGCGGGCGGCGATATCGGCAATCTGATGCGCCCACCGATCGACCGCGCGCTGCAAAACGTCGGCGCGATCCAGTCCTACGAAAAAATGATGGGCGCCTATCGCAACATTCCCGGCGTGCCCGATGCGCGTGGCAACCTTGCCGACTGGACCCGCGACAAGGGCGTCGACGGCATCTTCCATTACGTCGCGCGCGAGGAAGCCGATATCCGCGCCAATCCCGCCGCGCGCACGACCGAATTGCTGCGCAAAGTCTTCGGCTAAGCCTTAACCTTTGCGCATCGGCGCGCGGCTGAGTTCGTTGCTGGCGTCGATCGCCTTGCGCAACAGCCGCAACAACTGCGCGGACTCCGAAGCGTCGAGCCCGCGCAGCATCGCTTTCTGCGCGGCGGCGACGGCGGGTTCGATGCCGGCCAGCGTGCGCTTGCCCGCAACCGTGATTTCCAGCACCCGCGCGCGGCGGTCTTCGGCGCTGACGCGGCGCGAGACGAGACCCTTCTGTTCCAGCCGATCGACCACGCCGCCGATCGTCGTGCGGTCGTATGCGATCAAGCCCGCGAGCGTGGCTTGGTCGATGCCCTTATGCGCCTTGACCGCCGCCAGCGCCGCCAGCGCCGCGTATTGCACGGGCGTGAGGTCGTAGCCCGCCGCTTCCGCTTCGGCCACGAACACCGACACGGCGATCTGCTGGAATCGCCGCGCCAAATGCCCCGGCCTGTTCAGAACTTCCGCGATCATCGCCGGCTCCCGGTCGTTAAATTGACAAGCATACTGATCATCAGTATTGTGACTAAAATCTCTTCCGGGAGCAAGCGCGATGCAGTTCCATCTCGACGGTTTTCAGCCCGGCGATCCCGATATCGCCGATCCGGTCGCACGGCTGGGCAAGCCTGGGTCGCCCGGCATTTTGCCCGCGACGGCCGACGTATTGATCGTCGGCTGCGGCCCGGCGGGCTTGACGCTCGCCGCCCAGCTTTCGGCCTTCGCGGACATCAAGACCTGCATCGTCGAGCAGAAGCCCGATCGCCTGCTGCGCGGCCAAGCCGACGGTGTCGCCTGCCGCACGGTCGAAATGTTCCAGGCTTTCGGCTTTGCCGAGCGCGTGGTGCGCGAAGCCTATTGGGTCAACGAGACGACATTTTGGAAGCCCGCTACCAATGGCATCGCGCGCAGCGGGCGCATTCAGGACACCGAGGACGGCTTGTCGGAATTCCCGCATGTGATCCTCAACCAAGCGCGCATCCATGATTTCTATCTCGACGTGATGCGCAATTCGCCCGCGCGCATCGAGCCGCATTACTCGCGCAAGCTCGCGGGTCTAACGGTCGATCGTACGGCGGCGCATCCGGTGACGGTCACGCTGGAACGCACCGATCCCGGCCATGAAGGCCAGATCGAAACGATCCGCGCACGTTATGTCGTGGGTTGCGACGGGGCCCGCAGTGTCGTGCGCAAAGCCATCGGTCGCACGCTGGAAGGCGATTCCGCCAATCAAGCTTGGGGCGTGATGGATATTCTGGCGGTCACCGACTTTCCCGATATCCGCTTCAAATGCGTGATCCAGTCGCCCGCCGGCGGCAGCGTGGTGCTGATCCCGCGCGAAGGCGGCTATATGGTCCGCGTCTATGTCGAGATGGACAAGCTCGATTCGCGCGAACGCGTCGCCGATCGCAAGCTGACCGTCGAGGACGTGATCGCCGCCGCGCAAAAGGTCTTCGCCCCCTATACGCTGGACGTGAAGGACGTCGCCTGGTGGTCGGTCTACGAGATCGGCCAGCGCATGTGCGAGCGTTTCGACGACGACGCGACGGCCCCGCGCGTTTTCATCGCGGGCGACGCGTGCCACACCCACAGCCCCAAAGCGGGCCAAGGCATGAACGTGTCGATGCAGGACGCATTCAATCTCGGCTGGAAACTCGCCGCCGTGCTGCAAGGGCGCAGCGATGCGACGCTGCTGCGCAGCTATTCGCGCGAGCGCCACGCGATCGCCAAGACGCTGATCGATTTCGACCGCGAATGGGCAAGCCTGCTGCACGAAGCCTCCAAGCCCGGCAGCACGATCGATCCGGCCGAGGTGCAAAGCTATTTCGTCCAGCACGGGCGCTACACGGCGGGGACCGCCACGCGCTACGCGCCGTCGGTGCTGACGGGTAAGGCGACGCACCAACATCTCGCCACCGGGTTCGAGATCGGCACGCGCTTCCATTCGGCACCGGTCGTGCGCCTGGGCGACGCCAAGCCCGTCGAACTCGGCCATGTCGTGCGTGCCGATGGGCGCTTCCGGGTGATGCTCTTCGCCGGGACGGACACGAAGCTCGACGCCGTTTGCGCTGATCTGACGGGTGTGGTGAAACGCTTCACGTCGAAGGGCGCCGATATCGACGCGGTAATCGATATCCGCGCGATCCTGCAAGCGGGCCATCGCACGCTGGAAATCACCGCGATGCCGCCTTTGCTGTTCCCGACCAAAGGCAAATTTGGTTTGCGCGATTACGAAAAGGTCTTCTGCCCCGATTTGAAGAATCGCCGCGATATTTTCGATCTGCGCGGGATCGACCGGTTGCGCGGCGCCTTGGTCGTCGTGCGGCCCGATCAATATGTCGGCCATGTGCTGCCGGTGACGGCGACGGATGAATTATCGGCCTATTTCGCCGGCTTTCTTCGCGTGGCATAGTCGCGGCTTCATTCAAGGAGCCAACCGCACCATGCCGCCTTCCGTTCCGCCGACCTTCACCACCCGCCCCGAAATCACCGGCACGTTCGGCGTCGTTTCGTCGACGCATTGGATCGCCAGCCAGGTCGGCATGTCCGTGCTGGAAAAGGGCGGCAACGCGTTCGACGCAGGCGTAGCGGCGGGTTTGACGCTGCAGGTCGTCGAGCCGCATATGAACGGCCTGGGCGGCGACGCGGTGTTGATCGCGTGCGAGCATAACGGCACGCCCAAGGTCATTTGCGGCCAGGGCCCCGCTCCCGCCGGTGCGACGATCGCGCATTACAAATCGGAAGGTCTCGACCTCGTCCCCGGCACGGGTCTGCTCGCGGCCGTCATCCCCGGCGCCTTCGACGCGTGGATGGTGATGCTGCGCGACTACGGCACGATGACGCTGGCCGAAGTTATGTCGCCCGCCATCGGCTATGCCGAGAACGGCTTCCCGCTGCTGCCCGGTGCCGCCGGGGCCGTGTCGTCGGTCGCGGAGATCTTCAAGACCGAATGGACCACCTCCGCCGCGTTGTGGATGAAGGGCGGCGAATTGCCCAAGGCCGGCGCCTTGTTCGAGAACAAGACGCTCGCCGCGACGTTCAAGCGCCTGCTGTCGGAAGGCGCTTCCGCCGGACCGAACCGCGAAGCGCAGATCGAAAAGGCGCGCAAGGCCTACTACCAAGGCTTCGTCGCCGAGGCGATCGGCAAGTTCTGCGCGAATAACGCGATCATGGACGTGTCGGGCAAGCGCCATAAGGGCGTGCTGACGGCCGCCGATATGGCGAGCTGGCAAGCGCCCGTCGAAGCGCCCGCGATCTACGATTATCGCGGCGTGACCGTGTGCAAGGCGGGCCCGTGGAGCCAGGGCCCCGTGCTGCTGCAATTGCTGGCGCTGTTGAAGGGCTACGACGTGCCGTCGATGGACACGACCGGCCCCGAGTTCATCCATCTGCTGATCGAGGCGAAGAAGCTCGCTTACGCCGATCGCGAAGCTTATTACGGCGATCCCAACTTCACCGACGTGCCGCTCGAAGCGCTGCTGTCGGATTCCTACAACGCCGAACGGCGCAAGCTGATCGGCGAGACGGCGTCGAAGGAATTGCGCCCCGGCAAGCCCGGCGGGCGCGACTACAAACTGCCCGCCTTCCAATCGGCCGAGGCGCGGCCCGTGATCGCCGGCATGGGCGGTTTCGGCGAGCCCGCGCGCATCGAATCCGACGCGCTGGCGAAGGAGACCTATCGCGACGGCGGTGCGTCCGCGATGGCGCGCCAGGGCCGCGCGGCGCGCGGCCCCGCCGAAGGCGATACCTGCCATCTCGACGTCATCGACCGTTGGGGCAATGTCGTCGCCTGCACGCCGTCGGGCGGCTGGCTGCAATCCTCGCCGACGATTCCGGAACTGGGCTTCTGCCTGGGTTCGCGCGCGCAGATGTTCTGGCTGGAGGAAGGTCTGCCCGCGTCGCTGAAGCCGGGCGCGCGTCCGCGCACGACTCTAACGCCGTCGATGGCGATGAAGGACGGCAAGCCCTGGCTCGCCTTCGGCTCGCCCGGCGGCGACAACCAGGATCAGTGGATCGCGCAGTTCTTCATCCGCCATGTCGATCACGGCTTCAACATGCAGGCCGCGATGGATGCGCCGATGCTGCAGACCGATCATTGGCCGAACTCGTTCTATCCGCGCGCCGCGCGCCCCGGCAAAGTGCAGGTCGAAAGCCGCTTCCCCGCGGCGACGATCGACGCGTTGAAGGCCAAGGGCCACGACGTGGAAGTCGGCGGCGAATGGTCGCTGGGCCGCAACGCGGCGGCGAAGAAGGAAGGCAGGCTGCTGAAGGCGGCGGCCACGCCGCGCTTGCAGCAGGCCTACGCCGTCGGCCGCTGAACGATTTAACGCAAAGGGCGGCGCTCCGTAACGGGGCGCCGCCCTTTTGCATTTCGGCGGCGGATCAGCTCGGCCCTTTGAAATCCCGCCAGCGATCGCCGAGTTGGCGATGCGCCAGCAGCGCGCAGATCCAAAGGATCGTGCAATAGGCGCAAAGCATCGCAAAGAGCGGGAGTCCTAGTAAACGCGGTCTGCGGACGACAATTCCCTGCTGAGATGACAGCCACAAAACCAGCACGAATACCAACCAAGCCGTAAACGCAATCATTCGAATTCTGTACGCCATAGCCGGATCTTTCCGCCCCGCATCGATGGCTGTGCGCACAAACGCCGGCATGAAGGCGAAAGAAAATAAGATAGTCCCGTAGATCGACAGCCACGCCACTGCGAGGATATGGCGGGCATGCGCCGCAATCGGATAGCTCCAGGTCTGGACATGCCGGCGTGGTAGCGAATCCCAGAACGGCACGATCCACCAAAACCAGGGGCCGCATTGTTCGGTCAACACGGCTGCGGCTGATTTCCACACCGCATCGCCGGACAGGACGAAAACCAACCAATAAAGAACGACCGCTATCGGCAAGATCGACAAACGGTCGAACGCATATCGATGCGTGCGATAGAGAAGCGCGCCAAGGCTCGGTAGCCGCGATGGAGAATGGGGAAAAAAGTAAAGCACGACGCCATTCATCCTAGCGGAAACGCGCCGCCGGAACAGCCCCCGGTGCCCTTGGATAAACCGTCAGTTCAACTGAGCCGCGAAATCCTTGAACAGGTCATGGGCGTCGAGTGCCGTCTCCAAATCGAGATCGCGCCACGCCTGACCGTTCCGGAGTTGCGTCAGGAAATCGCGCCAGAATTCGCGCTTGCCCGGAATGTCGTCGGCCCATGCCGCGTCGAATAGTTGCTTGGCTGCCGGCGCATCGCCCGAATAGACGAGTTCGAGCGCATAGCGCCACACGACCGGCGGCGGATTTTCCGGCGTTGCGCCGGGTGCGCGCGCGGCGATCGCCGTATAGACGCCGCCGGCGTTGCGCCATTTCGTCAACGCCGTGCGCGCGTCTTCGGTCCAGCGTTCCAGCAAGCCGGGATCGCGCGCGTAACGGCCGAGCGAATCGGGCTCGACCTCGTAGCGCGTGCCCGTCCAGCCGAGATGCAGCGTCGGCACGGGCGACAGATGATAGGGCGCATTCCAGCCCATGAAGGCGTAGTCGGAGAATTGCACGCGCAACGCCGCCGTCTCGCCGCTTTCGTCGGAACCCGCATAAGTGTCGCCCAGCCCGATCGTCTGGAGCGAAAAATACGGCGCGAGCACGAAAGCGTGCAGGCGCGCGCCCTGCCCGGTCGCCGCATTTTGCGCGTCGACCAGCAAATCGGGGCCTTCGCCCCAATCGCGCTCGCGAAAGGCGATCACGCTGTAGCGGTCGGCGGTGGAGAGATAGACGATCCGCCCGCGCCGCTCGGCGACGAAAATCGCGGGATGTTCGGGCGTCGCCGCGTAGATCGTGAAGATATGGCCCTTAAGCGTGAAACGCTGGGGGACCGGTTCTTTGGTGCGCCGCTCGCTGAGGCGCTCCCAGATCAACCAATCGAATGTCGGCAGCGCCTGCGTTTGCGCGCACGCCATCGGCGCGCCCGCCAAGAGCAGCATCAGACCCGCCAGAATTCCGCCGATCGTCTTGCGCATGTCGCCCTCCATAAGCGGCCCAAAACCGGCTCGGTCGTTGGGACCGCGCCGCCTCCGGCTTTCGAGAGCGTTTCCTCAAAAAGACCTTCTGTCTTCGCAGGTGCAGCATAAATCTGCATAGACCGTGCCGGGCTGCGACTCGCCCGGACACGGTAATTTAATACGTTAATGCCCTGAGATTGGGCAAACTCCAACCGCCGAGAGGCAAGATGACTCATTTGCCCGCATTTTAGCCACGGCGGCTGACGTTGCCTCGTACCCCGGACATTGGCACTCTCCGCCCCGCATGACACCCCATATCGACGACGGATTCGCCCGATGACCGCCCTTGCCCGCGACCGCGCCATCGGCGTGATCGGCGCTGGGACCATGGGGGCGGGTATCGCCCAAGTCGCCGCCACCGCCGGCCATCGCGTGAAGCTGCTCGACGCGCGCCAAGGCGCGGTCGACGACGCTTTGCGCAATATGGGCAAGGCGCTCGACGGCTTGGTCGCCAAGGGCAAGATCGGCCAGGACAAGCGCGACGCGATCCTGTCGCGCATCGAGCCGGCCGATTCCTATATCGATTTCGAAGTTTGCGATCTGGTGATCGAGGCGATCGTCGAAGACCTCGCCGTCAAGCGCCAGCTTCTCGCGGAGCTGGAAGCCGTGGTCGGTGATAGCTGCATCCTCGGCACCAACACCTCGTCGATTTCGATTTCGGCGATGGCCAAGGACATGCGTTTGCCCGGCCGCTTGGTCGGTTTCCATTTCTTCAATCCGGCGCCGATCATGGCGCTGGTCGAGATCGTGTCGGGCCTAGCCACCGATCCCGCATGCGCGCAGATCGCCTTCGATACCGCCGCCGCCTGGGGCAAAGCGCCCGTGCACGCGACGTCGACGCCGGGCTTTGTCGTCAATCGCTGCGCGCGGCCCTTCTATGCCGAAGCGTGGCGCCTGTTGACCGAACGCGCGGCCGATCCCGCGACCATCGATGCGGTGATGCGCGATTGCGGCGGCTTCCGCATGGGGCCTTGCGAGTTGATGGATATGATCGGCCACGACGTGAATTTCGCCGTGACCAATTCGGTCTATGACGCGTATTTCAAGGATCCGCGCTACGCGCCATCGGCGATGCAGGCGGAAATGGTCGCCGCCGGCAGGCTGGGCCGCAAATCGGGGCGCGGCTTCTACGATTACGCCAAGGGCACGACGATGCCCGAGGCCGCGACCGAACCCGCCGCCGCCCCGCCCAAACAGATCGTGTTCGAAGGCGAGCTCGAGCATTTCGATGCGTTGGAAAAGCGCGCCAAGGATGGCGGCCTGCCCGTACATCGCCGCCCGGCGGGCGAACGCGGCGACGTGATCCTGCTCGACGGCGTGGCCTTGCGCCTTTCCGACGGGCGCACGGCCACTTTGCGCGCGGCGGAAACGGGCGAGCGCGAACTCGTGCTACATGATTTGGCGCTCGACTACGCCACCGCGACGCGCATGGCGATCGCCGTCGCCGACCAGTCGCGCGGCGAAGCGGCGGCGCTGGCCACCGCGTTTTTCCAAGGCTGCGGCATGAAGGTTTCGCTGATCGACGACGCGCCCGGTTTGATCGTGATGCGCACGCTTTCCATGCTGGTCAACGAGGCATTGGAAGCCGTGCAGCATGGCGTGGTCTCCGCCGAAGGCGTGGACGTCGCGATGACCAAGGGCGTCAACTATCCCAAGGGCCCGTTCGCCTGGGGCCGCGCCGTCGGCCTGCCGCATATCCAAGCGACGCTCGACAACCTCGCCCGCCATTACGGCGAGGACCGCTATCGCGCCGCGTCGCGCTTGCGCCGCCTCGTCGCGCGCGAATCTTAAGTTCATCGTTCAAGGACACGCCAATATGACCGAAGCCTATATCGTCGATGCGATCCGCACGCCCATCGGCCGCTATGCCGGCGCCCTCTCCGGCGTGCGCGCCGACGATCTCGCCGCGATTCCGTTGCGCGAACTCGTGAAGCGCAATCCGGGCGTGGATTGGGCGGCGATCGACGACGTGATCTATGGCTGCGCCAACCAAGCGGGCGAGGACAATCGCAACGTCGCGCGCATGGCGGCGTTGTTGGCCGGTTTACCGGTCGCGATTTCGGGCACGACGATCAACCGCCTGTGCGGCTCGGGCCTCGACGCCGTGGGCACGGCCGCGCGCGCGATCAAGGCGGGCGAAGCGGATTTGATCGTCGCGGGCGGCGTGGAAAGCATGAGCCGCGCGCCCTTCGTCATGGGCAAGGCGGAAACCGCATTCTCGCGCGACGCGGCGATCTACGACACGACGATCGGCTGGCGCTTCGTCAATTCGCTGATGAAGAAGGCGCATGGCGTCGATTCGATGCCGGAGACGGCCGAAAACGTCGCCGCCGATTTCAACGTCTCGCGCGCCGATCAAGACGCCTTCGCGTTGCGCAGCCAGCAACGCGCGCTCGCCGCGCAAGCCTCCGGCCGTCTCGCCAAGGAAATCGTCGCCGTCGAAACCCGAAAGGGCAAGGAGATGGTGACGGTGTCGCGCGACGAACATCCGCGCGAGACGACGATCGAAACGCTCGCCAAGCTCAAAGCCTTCGTGAAGCCGGACGGCTCGGGCACGGTGACCGCGGGCAATGCGTCGGGCGTCAATGACGGGGCGGCCGCGTTGCTGCTCGCGTCCGAAGCGGCCGTGAAGAAGTTCGGCCTGACACCCAAAGCCCGCGTGATCGGGGCTGCCGCCGCGGGCGTGCCGCCGCGCATCATGGGCATTGGCCCGGTCCCGGCGACGCAGAAGCTGCTCGCGCGCATCGGCTGGAGGATCGGCGATATCGACGTGATCGAGCTCAACGAAGCCTTCGCCGCGCAAGCCTTGCCGGTGTTGCGCCAGCTCGGCCTGCCCGACGACGCCGCGCATGTGAACCCCAATGGCGGCGCCATCGCGCTGGGCCATCCGCTGGGCGCGTCGGGTGCGCGTTTGGCGCTGACCGCGATGGTCGAATTGCACGAGCGTGGCGCCAAGCGCGCGCTCGCCACGATGTGCATCGGCGTGGGCCAGGGCATCGCGCTGGCGCTAGAGAAGGTTTAAGCGCCGCAGTATTCGCGCCACAGGCGGCGATACGCCGCCTCGACTTCGCGAATATGGATATCGCTTTCGAATAGGGTGGAGGCGCGGAATCGATCGCGCAGGGTCCGGCGGATATCGTCGAGCTTTGCGGGATCGCGCGCGAGCTTCACCGCCGCCGCGACGTAACCGTCCTCGTCGGCGCCGACCAGATCGCCGAGGCCCAAACGCGACATGATGCCGAACGCCAGGCGCCCATAGACCGGAAGCCCGCGCTCCGAAATCGTCGGCACGCCCATCCAGGCGGCCGAGCCCGTCGTGCGCCCGCCATTGAACGGCACGCAATCGAGCAGCGCGTCCACGTCCGCGAAGCCATCCCAATAGGCCCCGCCTTCGGCATGGCCGCGCAATTCAACGCGCGATACGTCGAGACCGAGTGCGGCCCATTCGCCGCGCATGCGCGCTTCCTCCGCGCGCTCGAACCGTTCGGGGATTTTCACCAGCAGACGCGCTTGCGGTAGTTCGCGCAGTACGCGCGCCCAGCGCCGCACCGTGCCGCGCGAGATTTTGGCCACACGATTGAAGCTGCCGAACACGACCGGCGCCTGCCCCCGCGCGCGCGGCGGCGGTTTGATCGCGATCTCCGGCAGGAACGAGGTCGAATAATAACCGCCGGGCAGATCGATCACGCGCTCGCCGGATATCGCGCCCAGCGCGCCGTCGCCCGACACCCACGGATCCGCGAGATAGGCGTCGCACGCCGAAATGCCGATTGCGGGCGATTGGCAGAGATACTCGATCTGAATCGGCGCCGCCCTTCGCGCGAACACGCCCAGGCGGTTCTGCTGCCAATGGCCCATCGTGTGGACCAGGATATCGATGCCGTCGTCGCGGATCTTCGCGGCCAAGGCGCGGTCGTCGAGCGCGCCCGCATCGGTCCAGAAATCGGAGAGCCCGCGAAGTTCGTCGGTGATCGCGTCGCGCTCCGGCACGGTCGCGTAGACATGGACGGCGAAGTGCGCGCGGTCGTGGCGCCGCAACGCCGTGCGCATCTCGGCCGAGGCGATATGCGAATAGAGATTGGACGAGAGATAGCCGACGCGCAGCTTGCGATCCGGTTCGCGCGCGTTCTTGAAATTCGCGTCCACCGGCCCGGCGAGTTTCTCGACCTTCGCGCCGAAATCGCGATGCGCGGCGAACAGATCGGCGGCCGGCAGATCTTCGTCGAAGGCGAGCGCGACCAAGCGGCGCGAGGCGAGGTCGATACGCGCGGGATCGAGCGTCAAAGCGCGATCATAGGCGGCGGTCGCATCTTTGGCGCGGCCCCAGATGCCGGTGAGTGCGGTGCCGAGATCGTCCCATGCGCCGAGATTGCCGGGATCGAGCGCCACGGCCCGTTGCAACGCTTCGGCGGCCGGTGCGGGCCACGCGGCGAGCAAGCGCACATGGCCGAGATTGCGCCACAGATTGGCGTCGTCGGGTGCGAGTTCCACCGCGCGTTCGAAAGCGGCGGCGGCCAGGTGATAGCGCGCGAGATCGTAATTCGCCAGCGCCGCCCCCGACCACGAAGCGACTTCGTTCGGCGCCTTGCGGCACGCGATCTCGAACGCCGCCAGCGCTTCGGCCGCGCGCCCCATCGCGCGCAATTGGCGCCCGGCGTCGATCAGCGCTTCGGGCGGCCATTCTTCGGGCGATGGCGGATTTTCGGCGTCGGTCATCGAACCGTCAGCACCAGCTTGCCGATATGCGTATCGGCTTCCATCGTCGCGTGGGCCTGCGCCGCTTGCGCCAGCGGGAAGGTCGCGTGGATCAGCGGGCGCACTTTACCCGCCTCGAGCAACGGCCAAACCTTCGCGCGCAGGGCGGCGGCGATTGCGCCCTTCTGGGCCACGCTGCGCGGGCGCAAGGTGGAGCCCGTATAGGTCAAACGCTTGCGCATGATCGCGTCGAACGACAATTCGGCCTTGGGCGATTTGAGGAATGCGATCTGCACGATGCGGCCTTCCACCGCCGCCGCGTCGATATTGCGCGCGATGTAATCGCCGCCGACCATATCGAGGATGAGATCGACGCCGTTGCCGCCGGTGAATTCCTTGGCGACGGCGGCGTAATCCTCGTCGCGATAATTGATCGCGCGGTCGGCGCCGAGTTTCGTCACAGCCGCGCATTTCTCGGCCGTGCCGCACGTCGCCAGCACCTTGGCGCCGAACGCCTTGGCGAGCTGCACGGCCGTGGTGCCGATACCCGAGGCACCGCCATGGCACAGGAACGTCTCGCCCGCGACCAGGCGCCCGCGCTCGAACACGTTGGTCCAAACGGTGAAGAAGGTCTCCGGCACCGCCGCCGCTTCGACCATCGAGAAACCGTTCGGGATCGGCAGACATTGCAGCGCCGGCGCCGTGCAATATTGGGCATAGCCCCCGCCCGCGACCAGCGCGCAGACCTTGTCGCCGATTTTAGGCCAGGTCACGTCCGGCGCCGTCGCGACGACGGTTCCCGCCACTTCAAGCCCCAGCGTGTCGGGCGCCCCCGGCGGCGGCGGATATTTGCCGTAACGCTGCAAAATATCGGGGCGGTTGACACCGGCGGCGGCCACTTCGATCAGCACTTCGTCGGCTTGCGGCACGGGCACGGGCTTCGTGCCCGGCACCAGCACCTCCGGCTTGCCGGGGGCAGCCATCGTGACGGCTTCCATGACGCTGGGGAGACTCATAAAATGACGACCTCGCACGGGGGACGGATATGGAATTCGACGAACTCGAGCCGCGCCATAAATTGGTCAAGCCCAAGGATTTGTCCAGTTGGGGTGTCGCGGAGCTCGAAGCCTATATAGCGCGTCTGGAGGGCGAGATCGCCCGCGCCAAGGCCGAGATCGGCAAAAAGAGCTCCCACAAGGCGGCGGCGGACGCTTTTTTCAAAAAATAGCGGCGGCGACGGCGTTCCGGCGGTAAAACCGGACAGGACCTGAAATTCGGAGAGCACGACATGTCGTTGAAAGGCAGAACCGCCCTCGTCACCGGCTCGACCAGCGGCATCGGGCTTGGCATCGCCAAAGCGCTGGCGGCGCAGGGCGCCAACATCATGCTCAACGGCTTCGGCGACGGCGAGACGATCGCCAAGGTCCGCCGCGAGGTCGAAACGCTGGGCGTCAAGACCGGCTATTCCGCCGCCGATATGTCGAAACCCGCCGACGTGGAAGCGTTGATCGCGGCTTGCGTGAAGGAATTCGGCGCGGTCGATATTCTGGTCAACAATGCCGGCATCCAGCATGTCGCGACCGTCGACGAGTTCCCGCTCGACGCCTGGGATCGCGTCATCCAGATCAACCTGACAAGTTGCTTCCAGGCGATGCGCGCAGCACTGCCGCATATGAAGAAGCGCGGCTGGGGCCGCATCATCAACATCGCATCGGCGCATGGGCTCGTCGCGTCGGCGGGTAAATCGGCTTACGTCGCGGCCAAGCACGGGCTGGTGGGCCTCACGAAAGTCGTGGCGCTGGAAACGGCGACGCTGCCCATCACCGCCAACACGATCTGCCCGGGCTGGGTTTTGACGCCGCTGGTGCAAAAGCAGATCGATGCGCTGGCCGAACGCAAAGGCATTTCGGGTGCGGCCGCGAAAGACGAGTTGCTATCCGAAAAGCAGCCGTCGAAGGAATTCGCCACGCCCGAACAGATCGGCGGCCTCGCCGCGTTCCTCTGCTCGCCCGCGGCCGACCAGATTCGCGGCAGCAATTTCTCGATCGACGGCGGGTGGACCGCGCAGTGATCCCGATGCAACGCGAGGACGTCACCGAGAAGATCGTCGAAGTCCGGCGCAAGAGTGCTGCTTGGATGGTCCATGCGCTGACGGCGTCGGGCGCGGTCATCGGATTGCTGGCGCTGATCGCGGTCATCGAAGGCAATCCGCGCGAGGCGCTGCTGTGGCTGGGTCTCGCGCTCATCGTCGACGGGATCGACGGGCCCTTCGCGCGCAAACTCGACGTCGCCGAACGTCTGCCGCGTTTCGATGGCGCGCTGCTCGACCTCGTGGTCGATTATCTCACCTATGTCGTCGTGCCCGCCGTGCTGCTCTGG
Organism: Alphaproteobacteria bacterium; assembly: GCA_017308135.1. Classification (NCBI taxonomy): domain Bacteria; kingdom Pseudomonadati; phylum Pseudomonadota; class Alphaproteobacteria; species Alphaproteobacteria bacterium. The sequence continues at coordinate 38,441 of JAFKFM010000007.1, read as the reverse complement.
CAGTTCGAATATCTGGGCGATGGCTGGCTCGCTTCGGCCGCGGCGGGCTGGATCCTGTTTTCCTCGCTCTACATCTTCGCCAATCTCGATCTGAAGACGACGGACAATTACTTCGTCGGCTTCCCGGCGATCTGGAACATCGTGGCGCTTTATATCTACGTGCTGGGCACGCCGATCTGGTTCAACCTGATCGCGGTCGCGGTGCTGGGCGCGTTCAGCTTCACCAAGGTGAAGTCGATCCATCCCTTGCGCGTGCGCGATTATCGCGCGTTGACGCTGACGGCCAGCGGCGTGTGGGTGTTCGGGGCGGCGTGGCTGTTGTGGTTCGCGCCCGCCGTGAACCCGATCGTCCTGACCACCTGGATGGCGGCGAGCGCCTGGCTCGTCGGCCTGTCGCTCTGGCGTTCGGTGCGCGGAAACTAACGGCTGCGGATCATCGTGCGGCCGCGCGCCACGCCCACGCCGTCGCGCGATTGATCGACGCGCACGCTGTAGCGCATCAAATCGGCGCGATGGATCGACTTGCCCGCCATCGCCGCGCGCCCCTGACGGTCGTAATAGACGAGATGTCGCACCAGGATCGGCGACTTCGCCGGCAGATGCAGCAATTCCATCTCCTCCGGTCCCGACAACGCGGCCTCGATCGTCAGATCGCTGTGATCGAGATCGATCCGCCGCCAAATCAGATTGATCAGCGGATCGACCGCGTTCTCGCGGCCGATTCCGTCGGCCGCCCAAAGCGGCAAATAGCGCCAATCGATCGACACAGGCGCGATCGGCATGGTGCGCAGGCGCTTGATGAAAAGCACCTCGGTTTCCGCGACGATACCAAGGGCGCGTGCCGTTTCCGCCGGTGCTGCGATCCGCTCGAACGCCAGCAGCGCCGTATCGACCGGCATGTCGCCCGAATCCCATTGGCTGCCGATATGGGACCCCACGCCGAGCTTCTCCGCGACTTTGCGCAGGCTGACGATCGTGCCGTGCCCGCGCCGGCGGCGCAGCACGCCCGCCTCGACCAATTCCGTCAACGCTTCGCGCACCGTGGCGCGGCTGACGTCGAACATGGCGGTCAACTCGTCGTCGGAATAAAAGCGTTTTTCCGGGTCGTTCCACCCGCCGACCATCGCCAGCAGCCGGTTGCGAACCTGGACGTAAAGCGGAATCGGCGACGCGCGATCCAGCGTCATCGCCTCGCCGGTTCGCGTTTTGACCGACGCTACGGCGCCGGCGGACCCCCGCCGGCTCATCGAACACCCCACAGCGAGTCGGCGTAAATTACATTGAATATTTCCCGCATGACTTGAACGCTACCCTAGCGCGCGCGGCCCTGGTAGAAAAATCGCCAGGGAGAAAACCATGCCGCTGATCAAATACGTGACCGACATCCATTTCGACTTCGGCGCCGCGAAGGCGCTGGGCGAGCTTTGCGCCGCGCACGGGATTTCGCGCCCGCTGGTCGTGACCGACAAGGGCGTGATCGCGGCGGGTGTCGCCGCGCAAGCCTTGGCCGCGATCGAGGGCAAGCTGCCCTTGGCGGTGTTCGACGAAACGCCGGGCAACCCGACGGAGGCAGCCGTGGACAAAGCGGCCGCGCTCTATCGCGACCATAAGGCCGACGGGATCATTGCGGTCGGCGGCGGCTCGTCGATCGACCTCGCCAAAGGGGTCGCGATCCTGGCGGGGCACCCCGCCCCGCTCGCGCAATACTGCACGATCGACGGCGGCGCCCCGAAGATCACCAAGAATTGCGCGCCGCTGATCGCCATTCCGACCACGGCGGGCACGGGCAGCGAAGTCGCGCGCGGCGCCATCGTCATCCTCAACGACGGGCGCAAGGTCGGCTTCCATTCCTGGTTCCTGGTCCCGCGCGCCGCCGTGCTCGACCCGGAACTCACCCTCGCCTTGCCCGCCGGTCTCACGGCCGCGACCGGCATGGACGCGATCGCGCATTGCATCGAAGTGTTCTTGGCTCCGGCCTTCAACCCGCCGGCGGACGGGATCGCGCTGGACGGGTTGGCGCGCGGCATCAAATGGATTCGCGCCGCCGTGACCGACGGCAAGAACCGCGAGGCGCGCAAGCAAATGCTCAGCGCGTCGATGCAGGGGGCGATGGGGTTCCAAAAAGGTCTCGGGGCCGTTCATTCGCTGTCGCATGCACTTGGCAGTTATCGTGCCAAGTCGCTGCATCACGGCACGTTGAACGCCGTGCTGCTGCCCGCCGTACTGCGCTTCAACGAAAGTGCCGAGACCGCCATCGCCGAAGACAAATACGCGCGGCTGCGGATCGCCCTGGGCCTCGCACCGGGCGCCTCGGTCGATCAGGCGATCGCGCAGCTCAACCGCGATCTCGGCATGCCGTCGGGTCTGGGCGCGATGGGCGTGGACAAGGGCTTCGTCGAGGAAGCCGTGGGCAAAGCGATGAAGGACCATTGCCACGCCACCAACCCGCGCATCGCCACGCCGGACGAGTATCGCGCGATGATGGCCGAGGCTTGGTGAACTAAAGCGACTTCACCGAGCCGCGCAGCACGACGCGCGCGGGGTGCATTACCCGCCGCCCGGGCGGCGTGCCGTTTTCGATCCGGTCGATCAGAATGTCCCAAGCGCTTTGGGCGATCAGGTCGATCGGGTGGCGCACGACCGACAAAGGCGGCGTGGTGAGTTCGGCCCAATCGGGTTCGTCGAAGGCGACGACGGAAAGATCGTCGGGGATTTTCACGCCCAGCGACGACAGCGTGAGCAGCAACGCTTCCGCGATATTCGAGTTCGACGCCACGATCGTGTCCGGGCGCTTATCCCCGCCCAGCAAATCGCGGATCTGGCCCGCGAAAATCGCGTCGTCGGGATCGCGTACCAGCGTTTGCGCCGCAATCCCCGCTTTCGCCCCTTCGCGCGCGAAGGCCGCCATACGCTGGCGCGTGGTGACGAGTTCGGGCCAGCGCACGACGAAGCGCACATCCTTGCGCCCGCGCGCGGCGAGCGCGTGGACGAGTTCGGTCATGGCGCCATCGTTGTCCATCGTGACGTAATCGAAACGCGGATCGTCCATGCCGCGATCGATCATCACCGCCGGCACGCCCGAATCGGCGATCAGGTCGAACGTCGCCGCTGGATGCGCGGTCGGCACCAGGATCAACCCGTCGACCTGACGTTCGATCAGCGCGCGCGTGCGGCGAAGCTCGATTTCCGAATCGCCGCGATTGAGGACCTGCATCACCTCGTAGCCGAGATCGCCGCCCATCGTTTCGAAGCGGTCGAGCATCGCGGCGAAGTAGGCGCTTTTTGTGTCGTGGACGACCAGCCCGACCACGCGCCACGCCCGGCCGCGCAGGCTTTGCGCGTTGCGGTTGGGCACGAAGCCCAAAGCGGCGATGGCTTCCTCCACCGCCGCCCGGCGACGGTCGCTGACCGCGATGCGCCGGTTGAGCACGTTCGACACCGTCCCGACCGACACGCCCGCCCGGCGCGCCACGTCGCGGATCGTCGGCCGCCCCCCCGAATCATGCCTTGCATCGTCCATGGCCGGAGTATAACATGATTGAACCGGTTCAATCGAAGGCCAAAGACGGTCGCGAGCGCCGGAATTCGGGAGAAACGGCCCAACGCCTATGAAAATCACGAAGATCGAGACCCATAAGCATTGGGTGGATTGGTGCAATTGGATGTTCGTCCGGATCGAAACGGACGAAGGTCTGGTCGGCTGGGGCGAAGCCTCGCTGCATGGCGCGCTGGACTCGGTCGAGTCCGCGATCCGCGAATTCGCGCCGCATCTGATCGGTCAGGACCCCGCCGGCCCCGAGCGCCACTGGCACCGTCTTTACAACGCCTGGCGTTGGCGCGCGGGTGCCGTGTTCAGCACGGCGCTGGCGGGTATCGATCTCGCCTTGTGGGATCTCGAAGGCAAGCGCCTGGGCGTGCCCGTGCATCGCCTGCTGGGCGGCGCGCATCGCAATTCGTTGCGCGTCTATGCCAGCCACTGGCTGAACGCGAAAATGACGCCCGACGAAGCCCATGCCGGCGCCAAAGAAGCCGTGCGCCGCGGCTTCACCGGGTTCAAATTCTCGCCGCTGACGCATGAGGCGCTGAAGGCCGACGAAAGCGGCGCCATCCGCCGCGCGACGGAGGTGATGGCCGCCGCGCGCGAAGGGGCCGGCCCCGACGTCGACATCTTCATCGAATGCAGCGAGTCGCTCAGCCCCCGCACGGCCGTGATGCTCGATCGCGCCTTCGCACCCTATCGGCCGGGCTGGTTCGAAGAACCCGTGCCCTTCGAGAACGCGGCGGTGATGGTGCGCTTGCAGCGCGAAATCTCGACGCCCATCGCGACGGGCGAACGGCTTCTGTCGCGCTACGAATATCGCGAATTGATCGAAGGCGGCGGCGTCAAGATCATCCAGCCCGATCTGATGCATGCGGGCGGCATCACCGAAGTGCGCCGCATCGCGAGCTTCGCCGACACCTATTACATTCCCGTCGCCCCGCATAATCCCGGCGGGCCGATCTGCACGGTGGCGTCGATGCATTTGGCCGCCGCGATCCCGAACTTCTACATCCTGGAGCAGATGGAGCCGCAGCGCGAATTCCGCGATCGCTCGGCCGCCCCGGCGGTGAAGTTCGAGAAGGGCCATTTCATCCTGCCGCAAGGCCCCGGCTGGGGCATCGAGCCCGATCTCGAAATCATGAAGTCCAAGCCCTACCAGCCGCAGTCGCGCGTCGAGCGCGGCGGCGCGCTGTGGTCCTGAACGACAATAACCAAACAACTCATAAAAGGAGGAACCCCATGTCGCGTAATGCCCTGCTCGCCGCCGTCGCGGTGATCGCACTGGCCGGCCCCGCCGCCGCCCAGAACCGCGTCACCATCCAATGGCAGACGCCGAACCTGACCGAATCGCAATACGAGCCGATCTGGAAACAGACGATCGCCGAGTTCGAAGCCGCGAATCCGGACGTGAAGGTCGAACCGATCCTGGTCGCGCGCCGCGACCATTGGACGAAATTCGTCGCCTCGGCCCAGGCGCGCCAAGCGCCCTGCGTCGTCGCCGTCGACCTCACGACCGCCGCCGCCGAAGGCTATCTGCGCCCGATGGACGATTTGTGGGCGAAGGAGCCCGCCTCGTTCCGCGACGCCTGGGCGCCGGAAATGCTGTCGGCCGCGAAGTGGGAAGGCAAGCTCTACGGCCTGCCGAATTGGGGCGGCACCTACGCCGAAGTCTATAACCGCGAACTGGTCGAGAAGGCCGGGCTCGATCCCAAGAACCCGCCCAAGACCTGGGACGAATATCTGCGCTGGGCGAAGGCGCTGACCGGGCCGGATCGCTGGGCGACCAGCATTCTGGGCGGCAAGACCGACACGACGACGCGCGTGTTGCTGACCTGGATTTGGGGCAATGGCGGCGAAGCGTTCAACGCCGACATGACCGAGGCGACCTTCGCCAAGAACCCGAAATCGCTGGAAGCGATCAAGTTCTATCTGGGCCTGTTCACCAAGGAAGGTGTGGCGTCGCCCGCCCCCACGACGACCAACTACCTCGAACAGACCGTGCTGTTCGCGCAAGGCAAGATCGCCACGATGCGCAACGCCTATTGGTCGATCGCCAAAGTGATCGGCGACAACCCCGCGATCGAAGGCAAGATGTTCGTGGCCCCGATGCCCGCGAATATCCCCAACGCGCCCACGCTCGCCAGCGTGTCGGCGCATTCGATCTCGCAAAGCTGCCGCTATCCCGAACAGGCGTGGCGCTTCATCAAGTTCGACATGGATAAGAAATGGGCGATCCAGCGCGCCGTGAAGGCGAACTGGATGCCGCTGCGCCGCGATCTGGTAAACGAGCCCGAGTTGAAGGCCGATCCGATGCTGGCGGAGTTCGTGCGCATCGGCGCCAATGCGCGCTCCTACCCGCTGCCGCATCCGGCCTGGGCCGACATCGCCGTCAACGATATCGTCGACGCGGTGCAGAAGGCGCTGCTGGAGCCCGCGCGCACCGACGAGATCTTCCGCGATCTCGACGTTCGCGTGACGCGCAAGCTGCGTCAGTAATGTCGAACACGACCACCACGACGAACATCCCCGCCCGGGCTTGGACCGGGCGGGGTCTCGCGCGCGAACGCTGGCACGGCTATCTGTTCCTGGCGCCCACGCTGCTGTTCCTGGCGGCGGTCATCGTGCTGCCGCTGTTCCACGCCTTCTGGACCAGCTTCCAGCGTATCCGTGGTTTGAATTCAACCTTCGTCGGCTTCGCGAATTACGTCCGCGTACTGGAGGACGAGGCGTTCTGGCATTCGCTGCGCGTTTCGCTCGGCTTCGTGTCGATTTCGGTCGTCGCCCATGTGGTGCTCGGCCTGCTGCTGGCGCTGGCCCTCAACAAGATCACCTTCGCGCGCACCGCGTTGCGCGTGCTGTTCCTGACACCCTGGATGGTCGCGGCGGCCGTCGGTGCCACGATTTGGCTGTGGCTGCTCGAACCGCAATTCGGCGTGATCAACTACATTCTGCAATCGGCCGGACTCATTTCCGCCCCCGTCGCCTGGCTCGGCACGCCGGGCACCGCCTTCGCGGCCGTGACGACGGTCGAGATCTGGCGCGGCGTGCCCTTCATCATGCTGCTGACATTGGCGGGCCTACAGACGATCCCGGCCGAGCAATACGAAGCCGCCGAGATCGACGGCGCCACGACCTGGCAGAAATTCCGTTTCATCACGCTGCCGAACCTCAAATATCTGCTGGTCGTCGCCTCGACGCTCGACATCATCAATGTCGTCCGCCACTACGACATTATCGGCATCATGACCGGCGGCGGCCCGGCGGGGGCGACCGAAGTGCTGCCCGCCTTGCTCTACAACACCGCGTTCCGCGCCAATCGCTTCGGCGAGGCGGCGGCGATCGGCGTGTTGCTGCTGCTGATGGTGCTGATCTTCGCCGCGATGTATCTGCGCATCACCCGCGTGGGCCAAGAGGACGACCGCCGATGAACCGCACCTCCCCCTTGGGCCAAGCGGGTCTGTGGATCGCGATCCTGATCGCGGCCGTGGTGACGGTCTTCCCGTTCTATTGGATGCTCAACACCGCGTTGAAGCCGCAAAGCGAAGTGTTCCTGTCGCCGCCGGCCTTCTATTCGGCGAATTGGAGCCTCGAGGCGTTCCGCACGCTGCTGGTCGAACGTCCCTTCGCGCGCTACTTCCTCAATTCGCTGATCGTATCGCTGGGATCGACGCTGCTGTCGGTGGCGCTGGCGACCTTTGCGGCCTACGGCTTCACGCGCTTCCACATCAAGGGGGCGGGCGCGTTGATCGTGTTCCTGCTGTTCACGAAAATGCTGCCCGAGACGCTGCTGATCATTCCCTATTTCCGCCTGATGTCGGAATTGGGGCTGATCAACAGCCATCTGTCGCTGATCCTGGCCTATAGCTCGTTCGCGCTGCCGTTCAGCGTGTGGATGCTGATCGGCTTCTTCCGCTCGATCCCGCTGGAAATCGACGAGGCCGCGATCGTCGATGGCGCTTCGCGCATCACCACGCTCTGGCGCGTGATTTTGCCGCTGGCGCGGCCCGGTCTGGTCGCGGTCGCGCTGTTCACGTTCCTGATCTCGTGGAACGCCTATGTCTGGGCGCTGGTGCTGACGACCGATCCGTCGATGTTCGTACTGTCGGTCGGCATCGCCAACATGGTCGGCGAATACCGGGTCCAATGGAACGAACTGATGGCCGCCGCGATGATCGCCGCCGTTCCGGTGATGGTGATGTTCGCGTTCCTCGAACGCCACCTCGTCAACGCGCTGACGGCCGGGGCGGTTAAGGGCTAGCCGCCCCCGTAGCCGCGGACCAGTCGCGGCAGGCCGGTCGACAGGATCGGGAAATAGACCATCACAATGATGGCGCCGATCTGCGCGTAGAAGAACCAGCGCAATTCGTGCCACAGCTGGCGCAGGGTCAGGTTCCCGATCTTGCACGCGACGAACAGGCAGATGCCCACGGGCGGCGAGATCAGCCCCAGCGTGCAGCAGACGATCATCACCATCGAGAAATGGATGTCGTCGATGCCCATCTGGCGCGTGACCGGCAGCAGGAACGGCGCGAGCAGCAGCAACGCGGGGCCTGCATCCAGCGCCAAGCCGATCAGCAGGAACACCAGAACGCAGACGATCATGAAAAGCTGCGGATTGCCGGCGAAAGCTGTGGCGAGGCCCGCCGTCCATTCGCCGATCCCGGCCATGATCAGCACGTAGTTGACGATTTCCACCGTCGCGATCAACAGGAACAGCGACGCGGTCAAGCGCGCGGCGTTGCGCAACGCCAGCATCGCGCCTTTGCGATCCAGCGAGCGGAACACGAAAGTCGACAGGATGATCGCGTAGATCACCGCGATGCCGCCCGCTTCCGTCGCGGTGAACACGCCCGACGTGGTGCCAAACACGATGAAGGCGGGCAGGCTCAGCACGATCGTGCCTTCGCGGGCGACGCGGCCGTAATGTTCGCGCGGCACGTCGATCTGCGACACGGGCAATTCGCCTTTGATGCCCTTCCAGAACACGACGCCACCGCAGGCCAAGCCCAGCAGCAGGCCCGGCACGATGCCGGCGAGGAACAGGTTCAGCACCGAAATGTCGGAAACGGCGGCGTAAAGCACCATGATGACCGACGGCGGAATGATCGGCCCGATCACCGACGCCGCCGTGATCAGCGCCGCCGCGAAGGCCTTCGAATAGCCTTCCTTGGGCATCGCGTTGATGAAGATCTGCCCGAGTGCGGCGATATCCGCGACCGCCGTGCCCGAAATGCCGGAGAACATCACCGCCGCGACGATCGCGGCGTAGGCGGTCCCGCCCTTGATACGGCCGACCAGAATGCGCGACAGCTCGATCAATCGTTCCGAGATGCCGCCGCGATTCATGATCTCGCCGGCCAGGATATAGAACGGGGCCGCGAGCAGGACGAAACTGTCGAGCCCGGCGAACATGCGCGAGGCGACGTTGAGCAGCCCGTAGCCGTCGTACATCAACGCGAAGATCGAGGAGAGGCCGAACGCGAAGGCGACCGGCATGCCGACGAACAAGGTCGCGGTCAGAAGGATGAGAATCGTGGTCACGCGCGCGGCCTCGACAGCAGGGAATCCGCCGCCTTGACGAGATGGATGAAGGTGAGCGCCGCCCCGCCGAACGCGATCGAGGAATAGATCCAGATCATCGGCAGGCCGGTCGTGGGTGCGGTTTGCGCGCCGTTGAGCTGGCAATAGATCAGGCCCTGCCAGGTCAGCACGACGCAGAAGACGACGTTCAGCAAGTGCAGCAGCGATTTATGCCAGGCCTGAAACGTGGCGTTCTCGACCTCGCCGAACAGGTTCATGTCGAGATGCTCGTCCGCCCAGCTCGCGGCGACGGAGCCGAGGAAGGTGATCCAGATCGCGATGTAGCGGATCGCCTCCTCGCTCCACGAGATCGAGTCGACCGCGACGTAGCGCATATAGACGCTGACGCCGTTGAGCACGACGAGAATCGCGAGCAGCCAGCCGGCGGCGTGATCGCACGCCGCCGACAGGCCTTTCGCGAATGCGCGGATCGCGTTCATGTTTTCCGCGCCCTATACGTTACTGACCGTAGACGCGGCGCTTGGAGTCTTCGACCGCCACGAGCAGCTTGTCGACGACGTCCTTGCCGGCCTGCGAGGCGATGAACTCGATCACCGCACCTTGCGACGCCTTGCGGAACGCTTCCTTCTCGGTCGGCGTGTTCACGTAGACCTTGGTGCCCTGCTGGCGGATCTTGTCGATCGCCTGCAGCGAGTCCATCGCCTTGCGCGAGTTGGCGACTTCGGCGTGCATGCGCGCACCGTCCATCAGGATCTGCTTGTGGTCCGCCGACAGGCCGTTGAACACGCGGTCGTTGATGATGATCAGATGCATGCCGAAGATATGCTCGTTCACGCTCATGAACTTCTGCACTTCGAACAGCTTGCCGTCCCAGATCGTCGCGGCGGCGTTTTCCTGACCGTCGACGACGTTCTGCTTGAGCGCCGGCACCAGTTCGGGCCACGCGATCGGCGTGGCCGATGCGCCCATCGAGCGCATGAAGTTCACGTAGACCTGGCTTTGCATCGTGCGCATCTTCAGGCCCTTCAGATCGTCCGGGCCTTTGATTTCGCGCACGTTGTTGGTCAGGTTGCGGAACCCGTTCTCCGAAAGCGCCAGCGTGCGGATACCCGTCGCCTTGCGCATATCCTCGGTCATTTCCTTCATGAACGGGCTGGTCATGAATTCCCACGCGACCGGCGAGGACGGGAACAGATACGGGATCTGGAAGGCTTGCATCGGCTTATGGAAGGAGCCGAGCACCGAATCGTCGGTCAGCGCCATTTCCAGCGTGCCGTTCTTCACCTGCTCGGTCAGCTGCAACGAGCCGCCCAGCGTGTTGAAGAACAGACGGATCTCGAGCTGCCCGCTGCTGCGGAACTCGACGTATTCCTTGAGCGCCTTCATGCCCAGGATTTCGCCGCCCATCGAATCGGGTGCGCCGATCGAAAAGCGGAGCGTCGTCTTTTGCTGGGCGTCTGCGGCGGCGGCCGAGAGGCCGACCGCGGCGAAAGCGGCAAGTGCCAGGACTTTGAGTTTCACGGCTTTCCTCCCTCGGGGTTATTTGCTTTTCGTTTTCAGTTGCGCCGCGTTGACGCAGGCGGCGAGCGAGCCCGTTTCGAGATGGGCGAGCACGTTGGTGAGCGAACTCACGCGCATGTCGACCAGCGAAGCGGGGCTGTAGAAGGCGGCGTGCGGGCTTAGGGTCAAGCGCCCTTCGAGCCAAGCCTCGCGCGCCAGAAACGCGCGCACGAGGCGGTTGTTCGGATTGGCCGGTTCCTCCGGCAGCACGTCGAGACCGGCGGCGGCGACGCGCTTGGATTTGAGCGCGTCGTAAAGCGCTTCGAGATCGACGATGGCGCCGCGCGCGGTGTTGATCAGCACCAGGCCCTTCTTGGCCTTGGCGAAAACGTCCTTGCCGATCAATCCGGCGGTTTCGGGCGCCGAGGGCGCATGGATCGACAACACGTCGGAAATCGCCGCGAGTTCGGCGGGCGTTTTGACGCGCTTGGCACCCACCGCGATTTCGTAGCCGGCGGGCTGGAACGGATCGCAGAAGGCGATATCCATGCCGAAGGCGCGCGCGCGCAGCGCCGCCGCCAAGCCGATACGCCCCAAGCCGACGACGCCGAAGGTGCAGCCGCGCAGGCGGCGCACGACCGGCGCTTTCAAATGGTGCCAATTCGCCGTCGGGTTGGCGCGAATCAGGTCGTGATAGCTCGACGTGCCGCGCGTCAGCGCCAGCATCAGCGCGATCGCGTGATCGGCGACTTCCGACGTGCCGTAATCGGGCACGTTGAAGACGGCGACATTGCGCTTGGTCCACGCCGCGACATCGATCATGTCGTAGCCCACGCCCGAGCGCAGCACCGCGCGCACGTTCGGCCAATCGGAAGTCTTGCCTTCGATCGTCGTACCCGCGGGGTAATGGACGATCGCATCGGCCTTGGCGCGGATCGCGGCCGGGATCGGCTTCGTCTCCGCCTCCTCGCGGGTCTGGATATAAAGCTCGCAGCGGCCTTGCGCCGTGCGCTTCTCCAGATCCGGCACGCCGTGGGGAAATTGGCTGAGGACGACCAGCATCGCGTCACTTGCTCCGGATCGAGGTTAGCGTGGCGCCCATCTTCACGACGGTGCCTTCGGGGAAGAGGTGCTTGCCGACGATGCCGGCGGCGGGTGCTTCGATCTCGACGACCGCCTTGTCGGTTTCGACTTCGGCAACGAGGGCGCCCTGCTCCACCTTCGCCCCTTCGGCCGCGACCCAGCGGATCAGCTTGCCTTCGCTGACGGTCAAATCGCCGAACGGCATCTTCACCGGCTCGCCATCGACCGTCACTTCTTGCACTTGTGCTGCCTTGGCGACGGCGACCGGCTTCACCGGTGCCGCGACGGGTGCAGCCATCGTGTTCGCTTCGCGGCCCAAACGGCGGATCGGATCGGCGTGCCCGGCGATCGTGCGGCGCACGGCATTTGCGATCGCATCGGTGTTCACCAGCATCGCGCGTTCCAGCACGGGCGCAAACGGGTGCGGCACCGGATCGGTGTGCAAACGCGCGACCGGGCCATCCAACTCGTCGAAAGCGAGTTCGTTGATCGATTGCGCGAGTTCCGCCCCCACGCCGAACATCGCGTAGCCTTCGTCGACGACCAGCAGGCGATGCGTCTTGCGCACGCTTGCGGCCACCGTATCGACGTCGAGCGGCTGGATCGTGCGCAGATCGATCACTTCGACCGACACGCCCTCGCTTGCCAAAATCTCGGCGGCTTCCAATGCACGATGCACAAGCTGCCCCGCGCTGGCGATGGTGATGTCCGTGCCCGTCCGCGCGATGCGCGCAAGGCCGAAGGGCACGTAATGATCGCCCTTGGGCACCGGGCCCTTGGTCGCGAACAGCGCCTTGGTTTCCAGCATCAACACCGGGTCGCGGCCGTTGAGCGCCGTCTTCATCAAGCCCTTGGCGTCGGCCGGTGTCGCGGGCAGGCAAACGACCAAGCCCGGAATATGCGCCCAGGCGGGATGATATGTGCCGCTATGATGCGGACCGGCCGAGCGCACGGCGCCCGAGCCCACGCGCACCACCATCGGCGCTTCCATCATGCCGTTGGACATGTAGCGCAGCTTGGCGGCCTGCAACGCGATCTGCCCCGCCGCTTCGAACATGAAATCGGCGAACATGAGGTCCGCGATGGCGCGCACGCCCGTGGCGGACGAACCCAACGCCGCACCGGTGAAGCCGAGTTCGGAGATCGGCGTATCGACCATCCGCGCGGCGCCGAATTCCTGATAGAGATTTTTGGTGTGCGCGAAGGTGCCGCCGCGCTCGCCCGTCCCTTCGCCGAAATAGACGATGTTGCGGTTGCGGCGCATTTCTTCGGCGATGCCGTCGCGCACGGCGTCGAGCCAGCTCGTCTCGACTTCCTCCGCGAGCGGCTTTCCGGCGGCGGCGCGGGCCACGCCGGGATTCAGCGGCTCGGCGAAGACATGCAGATGCACGAGCGCCGGATCGGGCTCGGCGGAATTGCGCGCGAACTCGATCGCGGCGGCGACATCCTTGTCGATCTGCTCATCGATCTGGTCGAGCGTGCGGCCGGTGACGATCGCGAAATCTTCGATCAAGCGGCGGCGGAACGTGTCGACCGGATCCTTCTTCTTCCAATGATCGACTTCCTCCTGCGTGCGGTAGGTGCCGGTCAGTGGGTCGCCTTCGTGATGGCCGACGGTGCGATAGGTCTTGGCTTCGATCAGCGTGGGCCCGCCGCCCGCGCGGGCCTTGGCGATCGCTTCGTTCGCCGCCTGCCACATCGCGACCACATCGTTGCCGTCGACCGCCACGCCGGGAATGCCGTAAGCGGCGGCGCGCGTCGCGATTTCGGGATTGCGCGTCACGTTCTTCAGCGCCGTCGCCGTGGCGTAGAGATTGTTCTCGCACACGAACACGACGGGGGCGTCGAACACGCCGGCGAGGTTCAGCGATTCATGGAACGCCGCATGGTTCGTGGCGCCGTCGCCGAAGAACGCGACCGACACGCCGCGCGACTTGCGATATTTGGCGCTGAACGCGGCCCCCACCGCCGAGGGCAAGCCGCCGCCGACCAAACCGTTCGTGCCGAACAAGCCGACAGACGGATCGTAGAGATGCATCGTGCCGCCGCGCCCGCCGCAGCAGCCATCGCGCTTGCCGTACAACTCGGCCATCAGGATTTTCGGATCCATGCCCTTGGCGAGCGCATGACCATGACCGCGATGGGTGGACGTGATCCAGTCACTGGACTGAAGATGCGCGCAGATGCCGACGGCGGTCGCTTCCTCGCCGATATAAAGATGCAGGAAGCCCGGCGTTTCACCGGCCCGGCACGCGACCTGCGCCGCAAGCTCGAATTTCCGCAGCAGCACCATCTGCTTGTAGAGCTCGACCATCGCTTCGGCGTCGAGCCCATCGGGCAATGGCTGCTGGTTGGGCAGCTTCGTGGCGAGGGCCGTGCCGGCGGGGGGCGTCATCGATCAGAAATCCCGTGCGAAGCCGGCCGTCCAACCGCCGTCGATGGCGAGGATATGGCCGGTGATGTAGGTGTTGCCCGGATCGGCGAGGAACAATGCGCCGCGCGCGATCTCCTCGGGTTCGGCCGGGCGGGCGAGCGGAATATGCGACAGCAGCCTTGCGTGCAGATCGAGTTCGGCGCTGGTCGCGTTGTGAATCCACGAACGCCAACCCGCCGTCGCGGTCGAACCGGGCGCAATACCGTTGACGAGAATGCCGTCGGCGGCGAGTTCCAGCGCCGTCGAACGCGTGAGGTTCACCACACCCGCTTTCGCCGCGACATAGGACGATTGCAGACGCATGGGTACGAGACCCAATACCGACGCGATATTGACGATGCGCCCGAATTTGCGCGCGCGCATGGCGGGTGCGATCGCCTGCGTCATCAGGAACACGCCGGTCAGATCGATCGCGATCATCTCGTCCCACGCGGCGATCGGGAATTGATCGGCGGGTTTGCGGTCGGCGGCTTTGACGCCGATCCCGGCGTTGTTGATCAGAATATCGATGGCGCCGCCGGTCGCATCGAGGGCGGCTTTCGCGGTATCGGCGATCGATTGGCGGTTGGCGACGTCGAGCGTGAAGGCCAGATGTCCTTGCGGGTGCTTGGTCGCGGCAACCGCCGCCGCTTGCGCACCCGCGACGTCGCGATCGGTGTAAATGACGCGCGCGCCATTCGCGGCCAAACCATCCGCAATGGCGCGGCCGATCCCTTGCGCGGCCCCGGTCACGAGCGCATTGCGCCCGTTCAGATCCAGCTTCATTGCGCTTTCTCCGAAGCGCTAGCGTTTCACGTTCCGCCCCTCGCGCGGCGGCTCTCCCGGTTGTTATGACAACTCACGGCCGCCGATCTGTCAAGCGGTCCGGCGCGAAAACGTGTAGGTCAGGCGCGCATCGGCGGCGAGCGCACGGGTGTACGCGGCCTCGATCGGCACGCCGGCGGCATCGCGATACAGCAAAAGCGTGACGAGCAGCGGTTCTCCCGCAATGCACCCAAGGCGCAGCACGTCCGACTCGTTCGCCCCATCGGCCCAAACCGTATGCGACACGTCGCCGATCTCGATTCCGGTCTTGCGCATGAGGGATCGGAACACGACCGTGTCGTCGAAATCCACTTTGCGCATTTTCGTGCCGATCGCCGGCGCGAAATAGATCGTCGAGCGCGCGTAAGGCCGCCCGTCGCGCTTCAGGACCGAGCGCAAGCAATGCAGCCGCGCATCGGGCTTCTCGCCGAACAACTCGGCGGCTTCGGGCCGGCGCTCGCGCGCGTAGCTTTCGACCGTCAGCGTGGCGCCCGCCACCATCGCGACGACGTCGCCCAGCGATTCCATCGGATAGCCCAGGCGCTTGACCGGGCCGGTCGCGACGATCTCCGTCCGGCGCGCGCGCGCCTTGCGGATGACGCCGTCCTGTTCCAGCAATGCCAGCGCATGGCGCACGGTGATGCGGCTCACATTATATTGCTCGGACAATTCGGCTTCGGTCGGCAAATGGCCGCCGATCGGCCATTCGCCGCGCCGGATCTTGTCGCGCAGCGAGTCGAGCAGACGTTGATAGAGCGGCGGCTGTCCGCCTTGTTCATTGGTCGCCATGATGGCGCAATTGGTAACGCGAAGCATCGCTTGACGGAAGGGCATGCGCGCGGCGAGGCTTCCGCCCCTCAACGTCCGGAGGAATCGCGACGATGTACTACGAAATGCGCGTTTACTATTGCCTGCCCGGCCGCCTGCCCGCCCTCAACAAGCGTTTCGCCGACGCGACGCTGAAATTGTGGGACAAGTACGGCATCAAGCAGGCCGGCTTCTTCACCGATTACATCGGCACGAACTGCAACGCCAAGCTCACCTATTTCATCGCCTGGGAAAGCATGGCCGAGCGCGAGACGAAATGGGCCGCCTTCATGGCCGATCCCGATTGGATGGCCGCGCGCGCCGCCAGCGAACAAGACGGCCCGATTCTGGAGCGCGTCGAATCCTCGATCCTGCAGCCGACGGCCTATTCGTCGGTCAAGTAAGCCGCGCGGCCCCGGTCGCGGGCTTAAAGCAAGCCCGCCGCGGTCATCAGATCGGTGACCTTATTGTTGTCGAGGGTCGAGGCATCGACCGTCGGCGGCTGCAGCTTGGTGAGCGGCTCGAGCTTGGGATCGGATTCCGCGCCGACGCCGATCGCGTATACGTGGGATTCGCCCATGCGCAGCACGTCCTGCCCACCCTTGCCCGCGATCCAGCGCAGGAAGGCCTGGGCCTGTTCCTGGCGCTTAGACGCCGCGAGCACGCCGCCGCCGGACACGCTGACGAAGGCGCCCGGATCCTGATCGCGGAAATAGTGCAAAGCGATTTTGGCGCTGTTCTCGCCGGTCTTCGCTTGATCGTCGAAGTAGTAATAGTGGTAGATCAGCGCGCCGTCGACCTCGCCGGCATTGGCACCGCGCATCGCGTTGCCGTTGCCGCGATAGGGTTTGAAATTCGCCTTCATGCCTTTGAGCCATGCGGCGGTCGCGGCTTCGCCCTTCAACTGAAGATACGCGCCGACGATCGCCTGGAAATCGGCGCCCGAAGGCGAAGCGCCCCAGCGGCCTTGCCATTTCGGCGCGGCCAGTTCGGCCATCGTCTTGGGTAGATCTTCGGGTTTCAGCTTCGTCTTGTCGTAGACGAACACGGTCGAACGCGCTGCGACGCCGATCCACATGCCGTCGGCCGGACGATATTGCGCGGGAATCAGCGCGTTGGTCGCGGCGTCGATCTTGGCGAATAGGCCCTTGCCGGCGACGAGCTGCATCGCGGGCGAATTCTCGGTCAGAAACACGTCGGCGGGCGTGCGCGCGCCTTCCAGCACCAGCTGGTTGGCCATGTCCATGTCGCTGCCCTTGCGGATCGTGACCTTGATGCCGGTTTCCTTGGTGAAGCCGGCGGCCCAATCGCGGGCCGGTTTGTCGCGCTGCGCGTTGTAGACGACGATTCCGCTATCGGCTTGCGCGAACGCCGGCAACGCGCCGGCGGCGAGAAACAGGACGCCGGCCGCAAGAGCGCGGAAGGCGGATTTTAGCGCTTGCATATGTATGGCCTCGGCCAGGGGGGCACGCAACTTCGTGCCGACGAGGGGAATTTTAGATTCGCTTGCGATTCAAGCGCAAATCACTCTCGATCCTTTTATCAATTCACTGATAAAAAACACTTATTCGTAAGAGATGCAGGTTAGCCGCATTTTCTATGGGCGCATCCGCGCCGCGCGGCACAATTACGCCGTGCAGCATTAAATTGACGCGGCCAATTTCGTCGCGTTGCGATAGGCCAGCGCCAGGATCGTCAGCACCGGGTTGAACCCGCCATTGGTGACGTGCAGCGACGCGTCGGCGACCACCAGATTGGGGCAGGACCATACGCGGCCATAAGAATCGGTGACCGAATTTCGCGGATCGTCGCCCATGCGCGCCGTGCCCGCCTGATGCTGACCGCCGGTCAGGCGCATGGGCTGCGGCGAGGTCCAGATCTTCTTCGCCCCCGCCGCTTCGATCCACGCGACGGCTTTGCCCAGCATGTAATCGGCCGTACGGAAGGATTCGGGATGCGCCGTGCCCGACAGGCGCGCGACCGCCAGGCCGAAGCGATCCTTCACGTCGCCGTCGAGCGTCACCCGTGCGTCGGGATTCGGGATCTCCTGGATCGGCCCGCGCACTTGGGTGATGCGCCGGTAATTGTCGCGCATGTAATCTTTGGCGCCCTGCCCCCAGAACGGCGCCTCGGGCGGAAACATCGTTTGCGCGAAGATCGTCGGTACGACGATGAAATCGTCGGCCAGCATGCCGCCGCCGACGATGCCCGGATTGCCGTGGTTGAAGTCGCAAGTCGCGATGGTGACGCCGGGCCCGCGCGAATCGTAGACCGGTTCGTCGAACAGCCCGATCGCGGTCGGATAGATATGGCCCTGCAAATGCCGCCCGACCTGATCGTGTTCGTTGCCGATGCCGTGCGCATGTTTTCCGCCCGCCGAGAGCAGCAGCAAGCGCGCGGTTTCGATCGCCCCTGCCGATAGCACGACCGACCGCGTCCGCACGCGGATGCGCGGTGCCTCGGCCGAGAATCCGTGACGGAAAACGACGGCGTTCGCTTCGCCGTTCGCGGCCGTTTCGATCCGCTCCACCGTCGCGCGCACGATGAACGTGCAGCGCCCGGTCGCGAGCGCGCGCGGAATCGCGGTGTTCTGCGTGCCGTTTTTGCCGTCGCTGGGGCAGGCAAAGCCCGCGCACGACCCGCATTCGATACACGCCGCGCGACCCTGATAGGGCTTGGAATTGATCAGCAACGGCGGGCTGAAGGTCGAATAGCCGAGCTTCGCCGCCCCGGTTTTCAAAATCGATTGGATGCGATAACAGGGCAACGGCGGCATCGGATAGCCGCGCTCGCGCGGTGCGGGATGGCCGGTATCGCTGCCCGCCACGCCGATTTCCCATTCCGCGCGTTCGTAATCCGGCGCCAGATCGGCATAGCTCAACGGCCAATCGGCGAGCGACGATCCCGCGGGCACGCCGTAGCGCGAGGCCATGCGAAAATCGTCGGGCAGGAAGCGCCAGGCTTGCGCGCCGTAAACGGCGGTGCCGCTGCCCGGCCCCGCCGCGTTCGAATGATATCGCTTGTCGTGCGGAGCGACGATATGGGCACCCCCCGCCGGATCGACGAAGACGCGCGGATTGCCGTCGAGATCGGGCCCGGTATTGTGGCCATAGACCTGATTGCGATGATTGCGCAGATGGTCACGGCGGCCCGACTGGTCGTAGTCGTAAGCATCGCCGCGTTCGAGCAGCAGCACGCGCTTGCCCGCTTCGGCGAGCACGCAGGCCGCAACACCGCCGCCCGCCCCCGCGCCGATCACCACCGCGTCGTAGACAATATCGTCGGGGCGTTCGTCGCGATGCTTGGCATAGGAAATACGCGGCACCGGTTTGGCGGGCAAACGCGGTTCGTAACCGACCATTTTCCACGACGCATTGCCCGCGTTCCCGCCATTGCCTTCGTCGGCGTAGAAGCCTTCGCGCACGAGTTCGCACAGGCGCCGGAACCACGGCGCATCTTGCCGCGCGGCCAACAGCGCGTCGCGCGCGGGCCCGTCGAGATCGGCGAAGGCGTTCAGCGCGGCGGCGTCGAGTTCGGCCAATCCCGCTGCGATCGGCGCGGCGTCGGCCGCCGCCTCGCGCGCCAAACGCGCACGCACATAAGCATGCGTGCCGAGATCGATGGCGCCGGGATCCTTATCGCGCGGCACGATCCGATCGATCGCGGCGGCCAATAGCCGGATCTCATGCGGCGTCATGGCGTCTCCCTTTCGCCAATTCTTCGGCGATGCGATGCCGGAAGAGAAACAACACGGCCAGCGACGCGATGCCCAGCGCCGCCGCGAACAAATACGCCCCGCCGCCATAGGCGTGGTAAAGCGGGCCCGAGGCGAGGGTGATGAAGCCCATCATCGTTCCGCTGATCGTCACATAGGTCGCTTGCGCGGAAGCGCCGCGCGCCGAGCTGATCGTGACGGCGACGAAAGCCTGCAAGCCCAGATGCACGCAGCTGAAGCTGACCGCATGCAGGGTTTGCAGGAACAAGGTCGGCCACGGCCCGGGGTCGAGCGCCATCAGACCCCAGCGCAACGCCGCGCCGCCCGCCGCCAGCGCCAGCGTGCCGACGGGGCCGAGAAACCGCGCGACGAACGGCCCCATCCAGAACATCGCCATTTCGGCGATCGTCGCGATCGACCACATCATGCCGATCATCGTTTCGGGCGTGCCCAGCTCGCGCAGATGGATCACGCTGAAGCTGTTCCACATCGCGTGGCTGCTCATCACCAGCGCCGCTGCCACCATCATCGCCAGCACGGCGGGCCGGCGTAAGGCGCCCGATTCCGGGCCGGTGTCGCGGCTGAAATGGCTGCGATCGGTCTTCGGCAGCAGGAAGGACGCCAAACCCATCGCGCAGACCGACAGGACGAAGGCGGCATAGACCGAAGCCGATCCGCCCCAGCCCAGCAAGACGCCCCCGATCAGGCTCGTCACCGCGAAACCCGCCGAACCGAAGATCCGCAAGCGCCCGAAATTGCGCACGATGCCGCGCCGCACAAGATCGACCGCACCCGCGTCAAAGACCGGCGGCACGTTTTGCAGCGCCATCATCATGGCGACGTAGAAAACGAGAATCGCAAGGAAGCCCGAGACTTGCCAAAGGATCAGCGCCAGCGCCACGCCGACGAACGCAAGCGCTTGGATCATCCGCCGCGTATCGCCCACGCGATCGGCGACGCGACCGATGATCGGCGTCACGAACAAGCGCGCGAACATAGGTGCACCAACGATCATCGCGATCTGCGCCTCGCTCAAGCCCCGCTCGGCCAGCAGACTCGGCAGATAGGGCTGGTTGAGGCCCGACCACGCGAAAATCGTCAGATAGACCAGGCAGGTCCGCGTCACGAGGCTGCGGTTGCCCGATACGGTCGTCTCCACTTGGCGCGTTTCCTTCCCTTAGTCCGCGACACTAATCCGCGCCGACCGCAGGCGCCAGCGTGAAAAGTCTGAAAACGATTACATGCCTATTTTACGGTGGACAAACGCGGCCGGTTGTATTGTCATGCGCGGCGGATCGATGACCCGGATCAACCGGCGCGATCGCCATTCGGCATGTAAGGGAGGAATCAGATGGAGATGAAATCGGGCGGTCTCAGCCGGCGCGACACCATCATCGCCGGTCTCGGCGGGTTGTTCGCCCTCGGCTACAAGGGCGCGAACGCGCAAGGCCAGGCGAACTTGACCTTCTGGTCGGTGCGCCTCAACACGCCGGAACTTTCGGCGGCGCTGCGCGGAATCCTGGAGCAGTTCCAGCGCGAGAACCCCAGCATCAAGATCACGCACGAGCCGGTGTCCGGCAATCTCGTCTATCCGAAATTCATGGCCGCGATCCGCGGCCAGTCGATGCCCGACATCGCCGAAGCCTATTCCTACCATCCGCTCCAGTTCGCCGCGGCGGACCAGATGGAGCCGATGGACGACATCATCAAGGAATGGCAAGGCAACGGCCTGCTCGCCGACATCGCCAACGAGTTCGCCTACAAGAAATTCCTGTGGAAGGACCATTATTGGGGCGTGCCCTACAATTTGGACATCCGCGCGATCTACTACCGCAAGGATTTGCTCGAAGCCAAAGGCATCCAGCCGCCCAAGACCTGGGCCGAGTTCGAGAAGGCCGTGCTCGCCACGCACGATCCGTCGAAGGGCGTGTACGGCCTCGCCTTCCCGGCCGGCAATTTCCACATCGCCCAGCACTACTATATGGCGTTCATGTTCCAGGCGGGCGGCTCCATCCTGGACAAGGACGGCAACCTGATCTTCGGCACCAAGGCGAAGGACGCCAACGTCCGCGCCCTCACCTTCCTGACCGACTTCCATACGAAGCATAAGGTGACGCCGCCGGGCATCGCGTCGCACAACACCGACGACTCGCACACGATCTTCGTGCAAGGCCGCGCGGCGTTCGGCATGGGTGCGGGCCTCATGATCTCGCGGATCATGAAGGAAAATCCGAGCATGTTCGACAAGGTCGGCATCCTCGAAGTTCTCGAAGGGCCGGCGGGTCCGTCGGGCCGCCTGACGGCGGGCTTCTACAATCCGATGTTCGTGTGGAAGCACAGCCCGGGCAAGGAAGCGGCGAAGACCTTCGTGCGCTGGTTCGTCCAGCCGGGCCGTTTGGAGCCGCTCTACCGCGCCGCGCCCGGCCAGCATTGGCCGATCTTCAAGCGCGACGCCAACACGCCGCGCGTGACGGAGAACCGCCTGCTGCGCGAAGCGCTGACCAACGTCGTGCCCTATGCGACGGACTTCGCCTATCCCGGCTTCGGCCGCCCCGAAATGGGCGTCATCGACGGCGAGAAGATGTTCGCCGCCCCGGTGAACGAAGTCGTCGTCGGCGCGAAGACGCCGGAGAAAGCCGTCCTCGACGCGCACGCGGCGATGGCGAAACTGTTCGTCTAAGATCGGTACAGGCGGGGTCCGGACGCAACCGGGCCCCGCCGTTTTACTTCACGCAGAACGACGTCGGAGAACGCGGGCATGTTGGTCCAGCAACGAAAGCGGATGGCCTTCTGGCTGATTCTGCCGACCTTGCTGCTGATCGTCGCGTTCAAGATCGCGCCGATCATCGAAGGCGTCGTCGTCAGCTTCCAGGCGCAATCGATGATGCGCCCCAATCCCGACGCCTTCGTCGGCTGGACCCATTACAAGCGCGCGATTTTCGACGAAGGCGTTTTCGGCGCGGCCTTGTGGCGCACGATCGTGTGGACTTTCGGCTCGGTTGCCGGCGCCTATATCGTCGGCCTGTCGATCGCGTTGCTGCTCAACCGCCAATTCCCCGGCCGCACGATCTTCCGCGCGCTGTTCCTGATCCCCTGGGTCATTCCGGAAGTCGCCACCGCGCTGCTGTGGAAATGGGCCTATGGCGACGAATTCGGCGTCATCAACTTCCTGCTGATGCGCCTGGGCGTGCTGGACACGCCGATCCTGTTCCTGTCCAGCCCCGGTGCCGCGATGGCCTCCGTCATCGTCGTGCAGATCTGGAAACTCTACCCCATCATGTTCATCACGCTGCTGGCAGCACTTCAAAGCGTGCCGCGCGAATTGCACGAATCCGCCGAGATCGACGGCGCCACGGTCTGGCAGCGTTTCGTCTACGTCACCTTCCCCTATATCCGGCCGACCAGCGTGATCATCACGCTGCTGGCCGCGATCTGGACCTTCCAGAATTTCGACATCATCTATCTGCTGACCGGCGGCGGCCCGGCCGATGCGACCAAGATCCTGCCCACGCTCGTCTACGAGAAGGGCTTCTGGGGCCTGGAACTGGGCTACGCCTCGGCGATCAGCTTGCTGATGCTGCTGTGCCTGACGGTGCTGAGCGTGGCCTACCTCTTCGTCTATCGCGCGCAACGGGAAGAAACATGACCGACACCGCCCTCAACCCCGGCGGCGCGCCGCGTTCCGAAGCCGCGATGAACGCCTGGCGTTCGCGCGAATTCCTGATGCGTCTCGGGCTCTATCTATTCTTGAGCGCGCTGACGATCGTGGTGCTGTTCCCGATCCTGTGGATGGCGTCGTCGTCGTTCAAGCCGCAATCGGAATTGTTCGCGCGCGACATGACGCTGCTGCCGATCGATTGGACGCTCGCGAGCTACGTCGCCGTGTGGCAAGGCACGAATTTCCCGACCTATTTCCTGAACAGCTTCAAGATCGCCGTCGCCTCGACCGCCTTGTCGGTGATCGTGGGCATGTACGCGGCCTACGCGATCGCGCGCATCAGGTTCCGCGGCCGCTACGCCTTCGGCATGCTGCTGCTGATCGCGCAGATGTTCCCGCAGATCATGCTGGTGATCCCGCTCTTCATCGTGGTGCAGAAGGCGGGGCTGCTGAATACCCATATCGCGCTGATCGTCTGCTACGCCGCCTTCGCGTTGCCCTTCACGGTGTGGATGATGCGCGGCTTCTTCGAAACGATTCCCGAAGAACTCGAAGACGCCGCCGCCGTCGATGGCGCGGGTATTCTGACGACCTTCCACAAGATCATCCTGCCGCTGGCGGGGCCGGGCCTCGCCGCCGTCACGATCTTCGCCTTCATCCGCAGCTGGAACGAATTCCTGTTCGCGCTGGTCTTCCTGCAATCGCGCACGATGTTCACGATGCCCATCGGCCTCGCCAGCTTCCAGGAGGAATATACCTTCCGCTGGGATCTGATCATGGCGGGAGCCGGCATCATCACCCTGCCGATCCTGTTCTTCTTCCTGCTGATGCAGAAATTCATCGTCGCCGGCCTGCTGGGCGGCGCCGTGAAGGGTTAATTCCCGCCGCCCTATTCACCCACCACCCCATCCAACGCAACGAGGAGTAGAGTATCATGAAGTTCGGAGCCAGCTGCTGGCCCTTCCAGTGGGAACCGCCCTATGACGAGGCCATTCGCCGCATCGCCCGTCACGGGTTCAAGGCGACCGAGTTGATCGGCTGGAACAAGGATTATCTGCGCGACTACTACACGCCGGACACGATCAAGAACCTGAAATCGGTTCTGTCGGGCGAGGGCGTGTCGATTTCGCAATTCGTCTCGACGCCGCACGATTTGTCGAGCCCCGACAAGGCCAAGCGCGACGCCGCGATCGATCATTGGGCGCGCGCGGTCGAAGTGGGCGCCGAATTGGGCTCGCCGATCATCAACATGGTCAGCGCCTATCCCTTCGGCTTCCGCGACGCCGAATATCCGCGCATCACCACGAAGCCGCTGGTCCAGACCTTCACCAACAAAATTCCGAAGGGCTTGAACTGGGACCAGAACTACCAGGACTACGTGACGTCGCTGAAGGCGTGTTCGAAACTGTGCGAGAAGGCGGGCGTGAAGCTCTCCATCGAGCCGCACCCGTTCCGCTATCTCGCCAATACCGACGGCGCGCTGCGCTTGATCGAGGACGTGAACTCGCCGGCCTTCGGCGTGAACCTCGACCCGAGCCACACTTTCCCGGTCGGCGATTTCCCGAACGTGTCGGTCTATCGCCTGGGCAAGCACCTGTTGCACTTGCACGTGTCGGACAATGACGGCGTCACGAACGTCCATTGGCGTCCGGGCATGGGCAAGATCGATTGGAAGGAAATGTTCATCGCCCTCAAGGAAGTCGGCTATGACGGCGTGGTGTCGATCGAGCTCGAAGACGTGCCCGGCACGTCGCGCGGGCCGACCTCGACGGCGCCCGGCCTGTTCCGCAACCCGACCGCGACGGATCAATTCGTCGAGGAAACGGTGCTGGCGATGAAGTACCTCAAGGGTATCTGCGCCGAAGTCGGTATCAAAGTCGAGTAAGCGCGAGAAGGACCAAAGGCCGATGTCGAACGACGAATTGGTTTACGTAGGCACCTATAGCGAGCCGATTCTGTTCGGCACCGGCCAGATCCTGCAGGGCAAGGGCAAAGGCATCTATTGCTATCGCTTCGATCGCGAAGCGGGGAAGCTGCACCTTCTCGGCATTACCGAGGGGGTGCGCAATTCCTCCTATCTCGCGTTCGATCCCAAGCGCCGCTTCCTGTTCTGCGTGAACGAGTACAAGGAATACGAAGGCAAGGCGAGCGGCGCCGTCAGTTCCTTCCGCATCGATCCCGCGACCGGCAAACTTACCTATCTCAACACCAAGGCGAGCCACGGCACCGATCCGTGCCATCTGATCGTCGACGCCACCGGGCGCTTCGTGCTGATCGCGAATTTCGCCAGCGGCAGCGTATCGGTGCTGCCGATCGCCGAGGACGGATCGCTCGGCGAGGCCGTCGAGTTCATCCAGCACAAGGGCGGGACGGGCGTGGATCCGCGCCGCCAGGCGGGCCCGCACGCCCATGCGGTCGCCATCGACGCCGCGAACCGCTTCGTCTTCGTGCCGGATTTGGGCCTCGACGGCGTCGTGGTCTACGCGTTCGACGCGCAGACCGGCAAGCTGACGCCGCACAAGACCCAGCCGCTAGTGAAAACGGCCCCGGGTGCGGGTCCGCGTCAGTTGGTGTTCCGCCCGGACGGCAAATTCGCCTACCTCATCAATGAACTCAATTCCACGATGACGGCCTTCGCCTACGATGCGGGCGCCGGCACGCTCGCGGAGATTCATACGCTGCCGACCTTGCCGCCCGGCTATCACGGGCATTCGACCTGTGCGGAAGTACAGATCACGCCCGACGGCAAGTTCCTTTACGGGTCCAATCGCGGCCATGATTCGCTCGCGATCTATGCGCTGGATGCCGCCACCGGCCGCATGACGATCGTGGGGCACGAACACACGCGCGGGCGCATCCCGCGCAACTTCGAAATCAGCCCCTGCGGCAAATTCATCGCCGCCGCGAATCAGGACACGAACAACGTGCTGCTGTTCCGCCTGGATCCGGCCACCGGCAAGATCTACCCGACCGGCGACGTGGTCGATCCGGGCACGCCGATCTGCGTGCGGTTCCGCTAGCCCGTCCGAAGACGAAAAACTTTCTCGCCCGCCACCCCGACTCGGGGCTAGCTTAGCGTCGAGGCTGCGCGCGGCGGGGGCCGTGCGCGCCGCGGGGGATGGCGGCCGGTATGGCGGACGAGCAGGCGACACTCGAAGAGCGTCTGAAATTCATCGGCTTCGGGCCCGGGGACGCCGCCGCCTTGCGGCGGATCAAGCCGCTTTTGGCGCAGAATCTCCAGCGGATCCTGACCAAGTTCTACGCCCATATCGAAGCCTATCCGAATTTGATGGCGATGTTCGGCGGCGCCAAAGGTGTGGCCCATGCCCGCGCTGCTCAGGCGGACCATTGGCTGCGCTTGTTCGACGCCGGGTTCGACGCCGAATACGTCAAACGCGCCTTGCGCATCGGCGATGCGCATCACCGTATCGGGCTGGAGCCGCGCTGGTACATCGCGGGCTACGCGACGGCGGTGGCCGAATTGACCGCCGTGATTTCCGAATCCGTGCGCTGGCGCGCGGCCGAACGCACGGCGGCGCTGAAGGCGCTGAACAAGGCCGTGTTGCTCGATATGGACTACGCGATCTCCGTCTATATCGCCAAGGGCAAGGTCGAAACGGCGTCGCGCGTCGCGGGGCCGATCGAACAGATCCGGGGGGCCGCCAACGAGATTTCGCAGGCGAGCGGCGACCTCGCCCGCCGCACCGAACGCCAAGCTTCGGCCTTGCAGGAAACCGCCGCCACGATGGCCGGGATCACCGCCGCCGTTTCCCAGGCGGCCGATAGCGCCTCGCGCGCCAGCGCGCTGGCATCCGAAGCGCGCGCGCTGGCCGAGGACGGCGGCAAGGCCGTGACCAGCGTGGCGCAAGCGATGACGCGCATCGAAAGCTCGTCCTCGCGCATCGGCGTGATCAGCCAAGCGCTGGAGGAGATCTCGTTCCAGACGAAGCTCCTGTCGCTCAACGCCGCGGTCGAGGCCGCGCGCGCGGGCGAATCCGGCAAGGGCTTCGCGGTCGTCGCGCAGGAAGTGCGCGCACTGGCGGAACGTTCGCGCCAGGCTTCAATGGAAGTGCGCGAGCTGATCGCCGAAAGCTCGGTCGAGGTCGGCCAGGGTGTGCGGCTGGTGACGGCCGCCAACGAAGCTTTGGGCGCCATCGTCAAAGTGGTCGCCGAAGTCGACGAGATCGCGCCCGAAATCGCCGCCGGCAGCCGCGAAGTCGCGCGCAGCATGGCCGAAATCGACAAGGCGCTGGGCGAACTCGACACCACGACCCAGCAAAACGCGGCGATGGTGGAGGAAAACTCCGCCGCCGTCGGCTCGCTCGCGCGTCAAGTCGCCGACATCTCGGCGGTTCTGGCGAGCTTCTTGGGCGACGAAACGGCCCAGAAGCGGCGTTAACGCGGGCCGGGCGCCGGGCCGGTGCTGCCGCGCACCCGCAATTCGGTCGCAAGGCGCACATGGGCGGGCACGTCGCCCGAACCGGCCATCAAATCGGCCAGCATTTCCCCCGCCGTTTCGCCGATCTGGCGGCGCGGCACGACGACCGTGGTCAAGGCGGGTTCGCTGAACCGCGCATAATCGATGCCGTCGAAGCCGACGATCGACATGTCGCGCGGCACCGAAACGCCCGCCGCGAGCACGGTTTTCAGAAATCCGATCGCCATTTCGTCGGATGCGGCGAACAATGCCGTCGGCCGGTCCTGCGGTTTGCCGCGCAGCATCGCCTCGGCCGCCGCCACGCCCGACGCGAAATAGTAGTCGCCCGTCCATTCGAGGCCTTGCGCACCCGTCAGCGCATCGCGAAAGCCCAAGCGGCGCGCGGAATCCAAATGGCTGCGCGGCCGTCCCGACAGATAGGCGATGCGCTTATGGCCAAGGCCGACCAGATGTTCGACCGCGCCCCGCGCGGCGGCGCGGTTGTCGACCTCGACCTGCGGGAACTTGGCGCCGCGAATACGCTCGCCCACCGCGACGATCGGCAAGCGCGCGTCGAGCATGGTGCGCACCGGCCCTTTCGGGACGTAGCCGTTGAGCAGCAGCACGCCGTCGACCTGGCCGGCGGCGGCGAGATCGACATAGCGTTCCTCGTGGTCGGGCGAATTGTCCCGCGTCGAGGTCAGGTCGAGATTGGCGATGATCAGGCCGTAGCCGCGCCGCGTGAGCGCGGCGTCGATGCCGCGCAGCAATTCACCGAAATAAGCGTTGCCGATATTCGGCACCACCACCAGGGCCATGTTGCTGCGCCGGGCGCGCAGATTTCGCGCCGCCACATTGGGCGTGTAGCCCAAACGCTTGGCCGCCGCGACGACGCGCGCGCGCGTGACCGCTTCGACCATGCCGGGCTTGGCCAGCGCCCGGCTGACCGTCGCGACCGAAACGCCGGCGATACGGGCGACATCCGCGATCTTGGCGGTCTTGATCCGGCGGGTGGATTTATTCTTCGCGGCCATGCTGGGGAACGAATGTGGCCGGGTTCGCGGGGACTGACAAGCATCGGCTTCACGTCCGGTCTTGCGCTGCCGCCGAAACCCCGGATAGGTTGTATGCAATCGTTTTTTAAATAGACAATCGGTACCGGGAGAAGCGCTTCATGCCTGCCACGATGAAAGGACCCGCCATCTTCCTCGCCCAATTCGCGGGCGACGAAGCGCCGTTCAATTCTTTCCCCGCCATCGTCAAATGGGCGGCCTCGCTCGGCTATAAGGGCGTGCAGGTGCCGAGCTGGGACAAGCGCCTGTTCGATCTGGAAAAGGCCGCGTCGTCCAAAACCTATTGCGACGAGATCGCGGGCATCGCCGCCCAGCACGGCGTGACGATCACCGAGCTTTCGACCCATTTGCAGGGCCAGCTCGTCGCCGTGAACCCGGCTTACGACGAAATGTTCGACGCCTTCGCCCCGGCGGAAGTGAAGGGTAACCCGGCCGCGCGGCGCGAATGGGCCGAACGGCAAGTGCGCCTCGCCGCCAAGGCTTCGCGCAATCTCGGTCTCAGCGGCCATGTCGGCTTCCCCGGCGCGCTTGCTTGGCCCTATCTCTATCCCTGGCCGCAGCGCCCGGCGGGCCTGATCGAGGAAGCCTTCGCGGAACTCGCGCGCCGCTGGAAGCCGCTGCTCGACGCGTTCGACGAGAACGGTGTCGATGTCGGCTTCGAGATCCATCCCGGCGAGGACGTGTTCGACGGCATCACGTTCGAGATGTTCCTCGCGGCGCTGAACAATCATCCGCGCTGCAAGATCAACTACGACCCGTCGCATTTCCTGCTGCAGCAGCTCGACTATCTCGCCTTCATCGACATTTACGCCGAGCGCATCAGCGCTTTCCATGTGAAGGATGCGGAGTTCAACCCGAGCGGGCGCCAAGGTGTGTATTCGGGCTATCAGCCCTGGATCAACCGCGCCGGGCGCTTCCGCTCGCTGGGCGACGGGCAGATCAATTTCAGCGGCATCTTCTCGCGCCTCGCCACGCACGGCTATTCGGGTTGGGCGGTGCTGGAATGGGAATGCTGCCTGAAGCACCCCGAAGACGGGGCGCGCGAGGGGGCCGAGTTCATCAAGCGCCATATCATCCGCACGACCGACAAAGCGTTCGACGATTTCGCCGGCGGCGAGACCGACAAGAATCAGATCGCGCGTTTGATCGGGACGGCGAAGCGATGAGCGCGCCGTCCCCCCGCATTCGCCTGGGCATGATCGGCGGCGGCGAAGGCGCTTTCATCGGCGCCGTGCATCGCATCGCCGCGCGGCTCGACGACCGCTACGAATTCGTCGCCGGCGCGCTGGCCTCCACGCCCGACAAGGCGAAACGCTCGGGCATCGCGTTGGGCTTGGACGAAGCGCGGTCCTATCCCGATTACGCCGCGATGATCGCAGGCGAAGCCAAGCGCAAGGACGGGATCGAGGCGGTGGCGATCGTCACCCCCAATCACGTCCATGCGCCGGCGGCGCTGGCCTGCCTCGCCGGTGGCTTGCATGTGATTTGCGACAAGCCGCTCGCCCTCGATCTCGACCAAGGCCGCGCGCTGGCGGCGGCGGCGGCGAAATCCGATCGCGTCTTCGCCGTCACCTACAATTACACCGGCTATCCGATGATCCGGCAGGCGCGCGCGATGATCGCCGCCGGCGAGATCGGCAAGCTGCGCGTCGTGCAAGCCGAGTATCCGCAGGATTGGCTGTCCACGACGCTGGAGGCGACCGGCCAGAAACAAGCCGATTGGCGCACCGATCCCGCGCGCAGCGGCAAGGCGGGGGCGCTGGGCGATATCGGCACGCATGCGTTCAATCTGCTGGAATTCGTCACCGGCGATTTGGTCGACGCGGTCGCGTGCGATGCGCAGGCGACGCTGCCCGGAAGACGCGTGGACGATAACGCGCAGATGCTCCTGCGTTTGAAAAGCGGCGCGCGCGGCGGCTTGTGGGCGAGCCAAATCGCCGTCGGCCACGAGAACGGCTTGCGCTTGCGCGTCTATGGCGAGACCGGCGGCTTCGAATGGCACCAGGAGGAGCCGAACACGCTGCGCTTCGCGAAATTCGGCGAAGCGCCGCGCCTCATCACCCGCGCCTCGCCGACCGCCCTGCCCGCCGCATCGCGCGTGACGCGCATCCCCAGCGGTCATCCCGAAGGCTATCTGGAAGGCTTCGCCACACTCTATGCCGAAATCGCGCGCGCGATCGACGCCAAGCGCCAGGGCCGCAAACCCGACGCCGACGTGACCTTCCCCGGCGTGACCGAGGGCGTGCGCGGCATGGCGTTCATCGATGCGGCCGTACGTTCTTCCGCATCCGACGGCGCTTGGACGAAGCTCGCGACCGGCTGAGTCTCGAAACGCGATTTAAGCTAGTATGCCGGCCGAATCGTTTCGTCCGGGTCGTATCGCCATGTCCAAATCGCCGTTGAGCCGCCGCGCTGCCCTGAAACTCGCCGGTGCGGGGGCGCTGGGCCTTGCGGCCCCGGCGATCGCGCAAGCGGCCCCTTTACGCATCGGCATGATCGTCACCTATACCGGCGCCTATGCCGATTACGGCCGCCAGATGGATAACGGCATGGCCGTGTGGCTGGCCCGCCGCAACGGATTGGTCGGCGGGCGCAAGGTCGAATTCGTCAAACGCGACACCGCCGGCGCCGCGCCCGATCTCGCCATCCGCATCGCGCGCGAATTCGCCACGCGGGACGGGATCGACGTGGTGATGGGACTGGATTTCAGCCCCAATGCCATCGCCATTGCACCCGTGCTGACCCAGGCGAAGCTGCCGTGCTTGGTGCTGAACGCCGCCGCGTCAGTGATTCCCGGCCGCTCGCCCTATATCGCGCGGCTTTCCTTCACCGTCGGTCAGGTCAGCGCGCCGATGGGTATTTGGGCCGCGAAACAAGGGATCAAAAGCGTCGTCACGCTCGTGTCGGATTATTCCGCCGGCCACGACGCTGAGAAAGCGTTCACCGCCGGCTTCGCCGGCGGCGGCGGCAATGTCGTCTCGGCGTTGCGCGTCCCCTTGGCCAATCCCGATTTTTCGCCCTTCGTGCAGCGCATTCGCGACGAGAAGCCCGACGCGGCGTTTTTCTTTTTCCCCTCCGGCGATCAGCCCAACGCCTTTCTGAAGATCGCGCGCGAACGCGGTCTCGCCGAAGCCGGGATTAAGTTGATCGCGACGGGCGAAGCGATGGACGACAGCTATATGCAGGCGGCGGGCGATGCGGGGCTGGGCCTTATCACCACGCATCATTATTCGACCGCGCATGAGTCGGCGCTCAATCGGCAGTTTGTGTCCGACTACCGGATGGCCAATGGCGCCTATCCGCCCAACTACATGGCGATGACCGCGTGGGACGGGCTGAACGTGCTGGACGCGGCGCTGGCCGCCACCGGCGGCAAGACCGATGGCGACGCGCTGATCGAGGCGATCAAAGGACGACAGATCGAAAGCCCGCGCGGGCCGATCGAGATTTCGGCCGCGACGCGCGATATCGTGCAAACGGTCTATGTCCGCCGCACGGAACGGATCGACGGCAAGCTCGCCTGCGTCGAATTCGACAAATTCGATCGCGTCGCCGATCCGCTGGTTTAGCGCTTCCGCTGCAACAGCGGCGGCAGGACGAGGCTCAGCACGGTCAATCCGATCAATGTTGCTGAGATCGGGCTGGCGACGAAAATCGCCGGATTGCCGTCGGAAATCGTCAGCGCTTGGCGGAAGGACTGCTCCATCGCATCGCCCAACACGAGGGCCAGCACCAAGGGGGCGGCCGGAATGCGTGCCCAGGCGAAAAGATAGCCGAGCACGCCGAATCCGATCAGCAGGTAGAGCTCGAAATCGAGCGTGTTGAGCGCATAGACGCCGGTTACGCCAAAACCCAGGATCATCGGCATCAACAGATGCGACGGCACATAGAGCAATCGCGCGAACACGCCGACCAGCGGCAGGTTCAGCAATAGCAGCACGACGTTGCCGATATACATACTGGCGACCAAACCCCAGACCAGATCGGGTCGGGCTTGGAACAGCATCGGGCCGGGCTGGATACCGTACATCACGAACGCCGCCAGGATGATCGCCGTGGCGCCCGATCCGGGAATGCCCAGCGACAGCAGCGGCACCATCGCGCCGGCCGACGCCGCATTGTTCGCCGATTCCGGTCCCGCCACGCCTTCGATGGCGCCCTTGCCGAAACGTTCGGGTTCGCGCGCGAGTTTGCGTTCGGTGACGTATGAAAGGATCGAGGCGATCGTCGCCCCCGCCCCCGGCAACACGCCGACCGCGAAGCCGAGCCCCGTGCCGCGCAGGATCGCCGGCACCGAACGGCGCCATTCCTCGCGCGTCAACCACAGCGTCCCGGTCAGGCGGCTCGGCGCCACCGTGCCTTGGCGCAAGGCTTCGAACCCGCGGAAGACCTCCGTGATCGCGAACAGGCCGACGACGACGATCAGGAAGTCGATTCCTTCCATCAATTCCGGCACCCCGAAAGTGAAGCGCGGCAAGCCGCTTTGGAGGTCGATACCGATCGTCGCGATCATCAATCCCAACGTCGTGGCGATGATCGCGCGGCCCAGCGATCCGCCGGTCATCGACGACACGGCCGACAGCACGAAGATCATCAGCGCGAAATACTCCGCCGGGCCGAAGCGCAGGGCGAATTTCGTCAGCGGCACGGCCGCCAGCGACAACAGCACGATGCCCACCGTGCCCGCGAAGAACGAGCCGATCGCCGCGACGGCGAGGGCGGCCCCCGCGCGGCCGTTACGCGTCATCTGATGGCCGTCGATCGCCGTCATCACCGACGACGCTTCGCCGGGCGTGTTGACCAGGATCGAGGTGATCGATCCGCCATACATGGCTCCGTAATAGATGCCGGTCAGCATAATGAGCGCCGCCGTCGGATCCATGCCGAAGGTCAGCGGGATCAGCAGGGCGATCCCCGCCGACGGCCCGATCCCCGGCAACACGCCGATGATCGTGCCCACCGTCACGCCGATCAGCACGAACAGCAGATTGGCCGGCTGAACGGCGACCGCGAAACCGGCCAGGATATGGGGCAGGCTTTCCATCGCGCGCTCAGAACCCCAACACGCCGCGCGGCAGCGCCACGCCCAGCAATGTCGCAAACAGCAGATAGACCCCGACCGCAAAGCCGATCGACGCCGCGAAATTGAGTTTCCAGCGCGTGCGGTCGAGCAGCTGCGTGAGGAACGCCATCTGCAGCGCCATCGCCACGACGAAGCCGAGCGTATCGAGCAGCACGGCAAAAGCGATCAACGACGCGATCCCGGCGAGGACGATCGGATCGAAGCGCGGCGAATCGCCGGCGTCCGATGCGGCGGGTTCGGCGCGTCCCAGAACGATCTCCGCGACTTGGACAACGGCACCGATCAACATCAGAACGCCCAGCAATATTGGGAACGCCGTCGGCCCCAGCGGATCGCTGATCGCCGCGCGCGGCAGGGCCGCGACGGCGACGAGATAGACTATTCCCGCGACGGCGGCGGCGGCAGCCACGACAAGTTCGCGTTTGAATCGCCGCCTTACGCCGCCCGTTTCAGGCGTCATAGCGCTCGACCGTGAATTCGCGCACCGCGTCGTCGTTCCAGTCGAAGCCAAGGCCCGGGTGATCGGACGGCGACACGCAGCCATTCACCGGCTCGGGCAGCCCTTTGTAGAGGATGCGCGAGGTCAGCCACTCGATCAGATGGAATTCGGCGCGCCAGCCATTGGGCATGCCGGCCAGCAGATGCAGGTCGAAATGATCGCCGTTGGCGATCGGCAAATTGAAGGCCTGCCCCACCGCCGCGACTTTGGCGCCCATCGTATAGCCGCCGACGGCGCCGACCGTGGGGTTGAGGATCGCGACCGCACCATCGCGCGCCAGATCGACGAGTTTCGCGAAATTGTCCCATTGCCCCGCCGAAAGCGGGATCGACGTGTGGCGCGACAATTCGGCCATCAGACGGCTGTCGTTGAATTGTAGCGGCTCCTCGAACCACGCGATGCCGTAGGGCGCCAAGCGCTCGCACCAGCGTAAAGCCGCTTCGAAACGTAGCAGGCAAGCGGCGTCAATCGCCAATTCGATCCCTTCGCCCACCGCGTCGCGCACCGCTTTGACGCGCGCTTCGTCCTCAATCGGATTGGCTTCGCGATGGGCACCGGAGGCACCGCGCTGATCGATCCGTCCGTCGATATCCAGGCGCGCCACCATCATCTTCAGGCGCGTATGGCCTTGCCCGACCCAATACGCCGCCGCTTCGGCCAATTCCTCGCGCGAATAATCCCGCAAGCCGAACGTCACATAGGCGGGCACCGATGTCTGCGCGCCGCCCAACAGGCGCCACACCGGTTGCTTCAAATACTTTCCCTTGATGTCCCACAGCGCCACGTCGATCGCGCTGACCGCGTGATTCCACACGCCGCCATGGCCGCGATTATTGAATCGCCACAGCATCAGATGCATCAGACGCTCGGTGTCGAGCGGATCCTTACCCCTCAAAAACGGCGCCAATTCATCGCAGATGAAACGGATCGTCGCGGATTTTGGCGCGTATTTGATCTCGGAGATGCCCAAGATTCCGGCATCCGTCTCAACCGAGACGAGTATCGTCTCCGCGCGGATTTTCTTTCTTGCGACGGGCGGCGCGACCTCGATCCCCGAAAGGGCGAAAATTCTGATGCCTGTGATCTTCAACTTAACATCCAGTCTTGTCTGGCGCGGATGATGCATATGTATGCGTGTACGGTCAATCGTAAATCCGTAAAAAAATCTACTGTCGATGTTATTTTTATCGACGCCCCCTGCCGGCCCATCGCGCCTATCGTGCGCCTTTCTTTCGTTGAAGGAGAGCATTCGATGCCCGTCGTTTCGTCATTCGACACGCCGTTCGGTTCCCGAATTTTCGCGACGCTCGCGGGGATTGCCCTGCTTGCTTGCGCAAGCGGCGATGCCGCCGCGCAGGCCCAAGCCTGGAAGCCGCAGAAGACCGTGGAGCTCGTCGTGCCCGGCAATCCCGGCGATTCGGTCGATCGCACCTTACGGCTCGTGCATTCGATCTGGCAGGCGGATCAGCCCGCGCAGTTCACTTCCGCGGTCGTCAATAAGCCCGGCGGCGGCCAGTCGGTGTCATGGGCCTATCTGGCGCAGCACAAGGCCGATGGACACTATTTGGCCGTCACGTCGCCCACTCTGCTGATCCGGCGCATCACCGGGCAATCGACCACGTCGCACGAGAAGGACGTGACGCCGGTGGCGCTGTTGTTCGACGAGTATCTCAGCGTCATGGTCCGCGCCGACAGCCCGATAAAGACCGGACGCGATCTTATCGAAAAGTTGAAAGCCGATCCCCGTGCCCTGACGATCGGCGTGTCGCCGGGTCTGGCTGGGCCGCCGCATCTGGCGATCGCGCTGGCGCTGAAGGCGGGCGGCGTGGATGTCAGCAAGCTGCGCAATGTTGTATTCGACGGCTCGTCGAAATCGGTGACCGCCGTGCTCGGCGGCCATGTCGATGTCGCGACCTTGCCCGTGTCGGTGGTCGCGGCGCATCTCCAATCGGGCGACGCGCGCGTGATCGCCGTCTCGTCGCCCGAGCGCCTGGGCGGCCCGTTCGCGAGCGTACCGACCTGGATCGAACAGGGCGTCAACGCGTCGTTCGGCAATTGGCGCGCGATCATCGCGCCAGCCGAATTGCCGCCGGCCCAGATCGCCTATTGGGACGCCAAATTCGCCGCGACGGTCGGCGACAGCGAATGGCGCGGCGATCTGGACAAGAATGTCTGGAGCGCCAAATACCTGAACAGCGCGCAGACCCGCGCGTTTCTCGACGAGCAATACGCCGCTTTGCGGGGCGTGCTCGCCGATCTCGGCATGGCGAAGTGACAAGCGCGAAGTCCGGCGGCGCATGCCGCCGGACGATTACGCGGGCTGCGGTTCGGCGTGGGGCTGCGGCGAATTGAACTTGGCGTCCGCCGCCACGCCGCGCGGCGCTTCGCGCACCGCCGAGTCCGGCAGCTTATGCAGCTTGGTATAAGGCGGGTGCGTCCCCACCGATTTGAAGGGGCTGTTGCGCGCCGCGTTGTAGCAGCACAGCAGCACGTTGCGCGACTTCTCGGATTTGTTCTGACCCGAGGTGTGCAGCAGATTGGCGTGGAAGAACAGCGCGTCGCCCGGCGCCTGCTCGACATAGACGTGTTCGAGCACCTTCATCGCCGCTTCGACGCGTTCCATATCCGCGCCGACCTGGCCGCCGACGGTGCCATGCTCCAACCGGCCCAGCAAATGCGAACCCTTGAGAACTTCCAGACACCCGTTCTCACGCGTCGACGGATCGACCGAGATGAACACGCTGGCCATATCCGGGAACAAGCAGCCGTTGCGATACCAATAGCCGTAATCCTGGTGCCAATCCCAGGCGCCGCCGACCTTCGGGCGCTTCATCGTCAGCTTCGAATGCCAGTGATAGACCTCGCCGCCGAGGACCTTCTCCATCGAATCGACGACGCGCCGGCAGCGCGCGACCGCGCCGAACACGTCGTTCGCCGGATGGTTCCACAAGGCAAGCTCGGTCGACGCCCCCTTGCTGTCGGGGCGGACATAGGTGGCCTTGGCGATCGCCGGATCGTTGCGGATCGCGTCGGACAGCATCTCGATTTCGTCGGCCGCGAACAGGCCGCGGCGCAGCACGTAGCCGTCGCGCGCGAAAGCGGCCAATTCGTCGGCGGATAGGCTCAAATCGGGCGCGGCGCCCGCTTCGGTCGTCGTCGGCATGTTTCCTCCAGCGCCGCCTTGCGCGGCTTTATTCCGCCATAGAGTCTCATGATCGCGCCGGAATTTCCAGACCGACGGCGGGGTGGCGGCGCGTGTCTCGTGACGGAACGCCGCAATTCCTGTTACAATTGGCTTCGCCCGTTCGAAGGCGCGCTCCCGCGCCGACGCGCCGGCCGTCCCAAGGGTCTGGCGACATGCGCGTCCGCGACGATTACCGAACGCTCACCGGCAAGGACAAAGCCTCGATCCTGCTGCTGTCGCTGGGCGAGGAAGTCGCCGCGAAGCTTTTCGCGCTGATGACCGACGACGAGATCAAGGAGATCTCGCAGTCGATGGCGGGCCTCGGCAACGTCAATTCCTCGATCATCGAACGTCTTATCGTCGAATTCGCCGACCAGATCTCGGCCACCGGCTCGCTGGTCGGCTCCTTCGATTCGACCGAACGCCTGCTCGGCAAGATTCTCGACAAGAATCGCATGGCCGGGATCATGGACGACATCCGCGGCCCCGCCGGCCGCACGATGTGGGACAAACTCGGCA
This sequence comes from Alphaproteobacteria bacterium, assembly GCA_017308135.1. Classification (NCBI taxonomy): domain Bacteria; kingdom Pseudomonadati; phylum Pseudomonadota; class Alphaproteobacteria; species Alphaproteobacteria bacterium. Next base: position 583 of record JAFKFM010000007.1, on the reverse strand, counting down.
ACGTCAACGAAGGCGTCCTCGCGAATTATCTCAAGAACGAATATCCGCAGACCGTCGCCGTCGTTCTCTCCAAGATCCGCGCCGATCACGCCGCGCGCGTCATCGGCACGCTGCCCGAAGCCTTCGCGATGGAAGTCGTGATGCGCATGCTGCGCATGGAAACGGTGCAGAAGGACGTGCTCGACGACGTCGAACGCGTGCTGCGCAACGAGTTCATGTCCAACCTCGCCAAGACGACGCGAAAGGATACGCACGAGTTGATGGCCGAAATCTTCAACTCCCTCGACCGCCAGACCGAAGCGCGCTTCACCACGGCGCTGGAGGAACGCAACCGCGACTCGGCCGAGAAGATCAAGGCGCTGATGTTCAAGTTCGAGGATCTCGGCCGCCTCGACCCCGGCGGCGTGCAGACGCTGCTGCGCGCGGTCGACAAATCGAAGCTCGCCATCGCCCTCAAAGGTGCGAACGAAACGCTGCGCGATCTGTTCTTCTCGAACATGTCGGAACGCGCGGGCAAAATGCTCAAGGAAGAAATCGAAGCGTTGGGCCCGGTGCGCGGCAAGGACGTGGCCGAAGCGCAAAC